>NZ_BAAALD010000023.1:52658-88313 GCF_039528095.1 Kitasatospora arboriphila | reverse complement strand
CGCCCCCCCCCCGCGACGGGGCGGGCGGGCCGGTGCCGGCCGCCCCCGGCCCGGCCGCCGGCGGGTGCTCCGACCCGCCGGACAGCGCCCAGGCGCTGCCACCGACTGCCAACAGCGCCACGCCCGCGCCGGCGCCGATCAATGCCCGGCGTCGGCCGCTCCGCACGGCTCTCCCGTCCTCGTCCATCTCCGCGCCCCTCTGCGATCTTGAATCGTGGCGCGGATTCTAGACCGACCCGGGCGCCGTCAGGCGGTGCCCGCGGCCGGGGCGGGCTCCCACGGACGGAACCACGGGTCGGGCCACTGCTCGGCCGCCGCCAGCAGCGGGAAGAGGGTGGCCCCGTCGAGGGTCTCGCGGATGATGTCGGCGTGCCCGCCGTGCCGGGCGGTCTCCTCGATGAGGTGCAGCAGGACCCACCGCACCGACCAGGCGTCGACGTCGGCGGGGAACCACGGCAGGCCCTTGGGGACGGGCACCGGGCGGCCGAGGTCGGGGAGGCCGGCGACGATCGCGTCCGTCTCGGCGGCGGCCTCCGCGTAGTCGGCGAGCGCGCCCGCGAGCGTCTCGCCGGGCCCGAGGACGAAGTCGGAGGAGTCGTCCTCGTCGGCCGCTCGCTCGGGGCCGCGGCGGCGCTGCAGCACGAGGTCCATCCAGCCGCGCTCGCAGCGGGCGGCGTGCTTGATCAGTCCGGCGATGCTGAGTTCGCTGGCGGACGGTGCCGACGCGGCCTGCTCGTCGGTGAGGCCGTGCGCGGTGACGCGCAGGCACTGGCGCTGCTGGTCGAGGTAGGCGAGCAGCGCGTGGCGCTCGTCGGTGACGGGCGGGACGTGTCCGGGCATGCGAGGGGTGCCTCTCGGGTGGGTCGGATCGGCCGCGGAGCGGCGCGCTCGCCCGCTGGGACGACCCTCCCGCTCGGGGGCGGAGCAGGTCAAGGCGGTTCGCAAAGAATTTCGGAAACTTGCAGCAAGAGATTGCAGCACCCTCCGGCCCGCGACCGGGCCCGGGCCCGGACAGCACGGTGCCGCGGCCCCGCCGGTGACGGCAGGACCGCGGCACGGGCACCGGCTCAGTGCGCAGCGGCCTCCCAGTTCGCACCGGAGCCGACCGAGACGTCGAGCGGGGCGCGCAGCGGGTAGGCGCCGGCCATCTGCTCGCGGACGAGCGCCTCGACCTGCTCGCGCTCGCCCGGGGCGACCTCCAGCACGATTTCGTCGTGCACCTGGAGGAGCATCCGGGAGCCGAGGCCGGCCTCGGTGAGGGCCCGGTCGACGTTCAGCATGGCGATCTTGACGATGTCGGCGGCGGAGCCCTGGATCGGCGCGTTGAGGGCCATCCGCTCGGCCATCTCGCGGCGCTGCCGGTTGTCGCTGGTGAGGTCGGGCAGGTAGCGGCGGCGGCCGAGCAGGGTCTCGGTGTAGCCGACCGCGCGGGCCTCCTCGACGACGTTGTACAGGTAGTCGCGGACGCCGCCGAACCGCTGGAAGTAGGTGTCCATCAGGCCCTGGGCCTCGGCGGGCTTGATGCCGAGCTGCTGGGAGAGGCCGTACGCGGAGAGGCCGTACGCGAGGCCGTAGGACATCGCCTTGATCTTGCGGCGCATCTCGGCGTCGACGGCGTCCCGGGCGACCTCGAACACCTGGGAGGCGACGGTGGTGTGCAGGTCCTCGCCGCTGAGGAAGGCCTCGACCAGGGCCTCGTCCTCGGAGAGGTGGGCCATGATGCGCAGCTCGATCTGCGAGTAGTCGGCGGTGAGCAGCGACTCGTAGCCCTCGCCGACGACGAAGGCCCGGCGGATCGCGCGGCCCTCCTCGGTGCGGACGGGGATGTTCTGCAGGTTCGGGTCCTGCGAGGAGAGCCGGCCGGTGGCGGCGACCATCTGGTTGAAAGTGGTGTGGATGCGGCCCTGCGGGGAGACCGTCTTGAGCAGGCCCTCGACGGTGGTGCGCAGCTTGGCCTGGTCGCGGTGGCGCAGCAGGATCACCGGGAGCTCGTTGGTGGTCTGGGTGGCCAGCCAGGTGAGCGCGTCGGCGTCGGTGGTGTAGCCGGTCTTGATCTTCTTGGTCTTGGGCAGGCCGAGCTCGCCGAAGAGGATCTCCTGGAGCTGCTTGGGCGAGCCCAGGTTGAAGGGGTGCCCGGCGGCGGCGTGCGCCTCGTCGACGCAGCGCTGGATCTCGGCTGCGAACTGGGACTCCAGGCCGGTGAGCCAGTCCCGGTCGGCGGCGATGCCGTAGCGCTCCATCCGGGCGAGCAGCTCGGCGATCGGCAGCTCCATGTCGTGGAACAGCTCGGCGGCGCCGACCTCGGCGAGCCGGCCGTCGAACAGCTCGGCGAGGTCGAGGATCGCGCGGGCCTGGACCATGAGGGCGCGGGCGGCGGCGCCGGCGTCCTCCTCCGGGGCGTCGAAGGAGAGCTGGCCGGTCTCGGCCGCGGCGGCCGGGGCGAGCGAGCGGGCGAGGTACTCCTCGGCGAGGACGTCGAGGGTGAAGGTGCGCCGGCCGGGCTTCTCCAGGTAGGCGGCGAGGGCGGTGTCGGCGGTGACGCCGCCGATCCGCCAGCCCTGCTCGGCGAAGGCCCGCATGACGTGCTTGGCGATGTGCAGCGCCTTGGGGTGGTCCGGGTCGGCGAGCCAGGCGGTGAAGGCCTGGTCGTCGGCCTGGTCGAGGGCGGCCGGGTCGAACCAGGCGGCGGCGTCGCCGGCGGCGAGGGCGACCTCCTGGACGCGGCCGGTGCCGAGCGCCCAGGTGTAGACGGCGGCGATCGCGGTGCGGCCCTTGCCGTGCTCGGCGAGCCAGGCGGTGAGGGCGCCGGGCGCGGTCAGCACGTCGCCGTCGACCTCGGGGCCGGCGACGGTCTCGGGGGTCTCCGTCTCGGCGGCGCCGGCCGGGTCCATGGCGTAGACCCGCTCGCGGAAGTTCGGGTTGCGGAACTCCAGCGACTCCATGATCTGGCCGACGGCCGGCTTGTCGAAGGGCCGGCGGGCGAGGTCGGCGACGCCGAGCGGCAGGTGGACGTCGCGCACCAGCTCGGTGAGGATGCGGTTGCGCTTGACCGAGTCGAGGTGCTCGCGGAGCTTCTCGCCGATCTTGCCCTTGACCTCGTCGGCGCGGGCGACCAGCTCGTCGAAGGAGCCGAACTGGTTGACCCACTTCGCCGCGGTCTTCTCGCCGACGCCGGGGATGCCGGGCAGGTTGTCGGACGGGTCGCCGCGCAGCGCCGCGAGGTCGGGGTACTGGGCGGGGGTGACGCCGTACTTCTCGGCGACCTTCTCGGGGGTGTAACGGGTGAGCTCGGAGACGCCCTTGGTCGGGTAGAGCACGGTGACGTGCTCGCCGACGAGCTGCAGGGAGTCCCGGTCGCCGGTGACGATCTGCACCTCGAAGCCGTCGGCGGCGGCGGCCGTGGCCAGGGTGGCGATGATGTCGTCGGCCTCGAAGCCCTCGGCGGTGATCCGCGGGACGTGCATGGCGTCGAGCAGCTCGCCGATCAGGCCGACCTGGCTGCGGAACTCGTCCGGGGTGGCCGAGCGGTTGGCCTTGTAGTCGGGGAACTCGGCGGAGCGGAAGGTCTGCCGGGAGAGGTCGAAGGCGACCGCGAGGTGGGTGGGCCGCTCGTCGCGCACCGTGTTGGCCAGCATCGAGGCGAAGCCGTACACGGCGTTGGTCGGCTGCCCGGTGGCGGTGTTGAAGTTCTCCACGGGCAGCGCGTAGAAGGCCCGGTAGGCCATCGAATGCCCGTCGAGCAGCATCAGCCGGCGCCGCCCGCCGCCCGCCGTGTCCTCACCTGCGTCCGGCACAGCCCTGTCCGCACCCTGCACAGCCACGTCAACGTCCGTTCCTGCCGGTTCCTCTGCCACGCCTCGATCCTAGGGCGCGGCACCGACACGGCCCGCCACCGTACCGGGGCCGCGGCGGTGTCGGCCCTGGCCGCCCCGGGGGTCGCGGGCCGGTCGTACGATCACAGACAGCACGACGACGTGACCCCCACCGGCAGGAGCACCATGACCGACGCGGCCCCCGTAGTACTGAACGTGCCCCAGGACGTCCTCGACCACTTCGCGAAGCTCGGGGTCAGCCCGGAGACCTTCTCCGGCGGGCACCTGGGCGAGAAGCTCGGCATCCGGATCACCGAGGCCTCGCCGGACCGGGTGGTGGGCACGATGCCGGTCGAGGGCAACCAGCAGCCGTACGGGCTGCTGCACGGCGGCGCCTCGGCGGCGCTCGCCGAGACGATCGGGTCGATCGGCGCGATGCTGCACGCCGGGCCGGGCCGGTACGCGGTGGGCGTCGACCTCAACGCCACCCACCACCGGTCGGCGACCTCCGGCCTGGTGACGGGCGTGGCGACGGCCGTCTTCAAGGGCCGCACCGCCGCGACGTACGAGATCGCGGTCACCGACGACACCGGCAAGCGGATCACCAGCTGCCGGCTGACCTGCATGCTTCGCGACCTGTAGCACCGGCCCCGCCGCGCGCCGTCCCGCCGCGCACCCGCCGTTCCCCGGCGGGTGGGCGGCGGTTGTGTTCGAGCTCCGTTTGGGCACGGCCGGTCGGGGGCAGACCCTCCCGGACGAGGGGGCACCAGCATGTCCGGCGCACGGCACGGCGGAGCCGCACCCGGCGGTCACGGACACCTCGGCCCGATCGAGCCGGCCGAGGGGACGGAGGCACCGCCGCCCCCGCCGCTGCCCCTGCACCACCTGCTGAGCAGACGTCAGAAGATCGTGCTGACCGTGGTGTTCGCCGCCGTGGTCGTGGTGCTGACGCTGCGCCACCCCGGGCGCGACCCGACGCCCGCGCCGGCCGCCGAGGTGCCGCCGGTGCCCTCGGTGATCTCCCACCTGCACTACGCCGGGCCGGTGTCGCCGCCGGCCGGGCCGGGGCAGGTCTTCGCCCTGCGGGTGTCGGCGGAGGCGGACCGGCCGTACGAGGTGGTGGCGGTTCGCCAGAGCTATCCCGGTTTGTCCGTCACGGTGACGGGCGGACTCCCTGTGACCGTCACGCCGGAGCGGCCGGTGCTGCTGACCGTGGAGTACCGGGTCACGGACTGCGCGGGGGCACCGCCGGACGCCGGGATGCCTTTCCTCGATGTAACGCTGCGTAACACGCGCGCAATCGAGACCGTGAGCCAGATCCTCGGCACCCAGTACGCCCGCGACCTGTCCCAAAGGCTGCATTCGGCGTGCCCGATTTCCGGTTACCGGACGCAGGTGTCCGCACGTGCAGTGACGAACACTCATGTCCGATAGTCGAACACCGCCGGTAGCAGGCGTTTTCCTGTACGACACCGTTTCGGTGGGCGAGACGACACTTAGCAGCCCGCGCAGAACGGGGCGTGGATGACCAATATTCGAGATTTTCGAAGAGGTCCGCATAACAAGAGAATCACAGCATGTCCGCAGGTCTGCCGGAGCCTGCCGAAGCCGTTCTAGAGTCACGGCCAGTCACCGCGCCAACCGATCGGGCCAGGCCCCAGCGCGCGACCCGGCACCGCCACTCCGGCGCACTGCCTACCTGATCCAGAAGGGGAACTTCGTGCGTAACCGTTCTCTGCTTGTCGTGAGCATCGCAGTCGTCGGAGCTCTCACCGTGTCGGCCTGCGGCTCCCGCGGTGAGAAGTCGGGCGCCAGCGGCGACGCCGGCGGCACCACCGTCACCATCGGCGTCGACGCCCCGCTGACCGGTCCGCTGTCCGCCCTCGGCCTCGGCATCCAGCACTCCGTCGAGCTGGCCGCCAAGATCGCCAACGACAACAAGGAAGTTCCCGGCGTCACCTTCAAGGTGAAGGCCCTGGACGACAAGAAGTCGCCCCAGGAAGGCCAGCAGAACGCCACCGCCCTGGTCGCCGACAAGAGCGTCCTCGGCGTCGTCGGCCCGCTGAACTCCGGTGTCGCCCAGTCGATGCAGCAGGTCTTCGAGTCCGCGAGCCTGGTCGAGGTCTCCCCGGCCAACACCAACCCCGCCCTGACCCAGGGCGAGAAGTTCGAGACCGAGAAGAAGCGCACCTTCAAGACGTACTTCCGCACCGCGACCACGGACGCCATCCAGGGCCCGTTCGCCGCGCAGTACGCCTACACCGACCTCGGCAAGAAGACCGCCTACCTGATCGACGACAAGAAGACCTACGGCGTGGGCCTGGTCGGCGCCTTCCAGAAGGAGTTCACCAAGCTCGGCGGCACCATCAAGGGCCAGGACCACATCGACGAGAACAACCTGGACTTCTCGGCCGTGGTCACCAAGGCCAAGGCCGCCGGCGCCGACGTCATCTACTACGGCGGCGAGTACCCGCAGTCCGGCCCGCTGTCCGACCAGCTCAAGAAGGCCGGCGTCACCGCCCCCGTCTTCGGCGGCGACGGCATGTACGACCCCGAGTACATCAACAAGGCCAACAAGAACGCCAACGGCGACTTCGCGACCTCCGTCGGCGCCCCGGTCGAGTCCCTCGACTCCGCCAAGAAGTTCGTCGCCGACTACAAGGCGGCCGGCTACTCCGACCCGTACGCGGCCTACGGCGGCTACTCCTACGACGCCGCCTGGTCGATCGTCCAGGCCGTCAAGGCCGTCGTCGCCGACAACGGCGGCAAGGTGCCGTCCGACGCCCGCGCCAAGGTCGTCACCGCGATGAGCAAGGTCGGCTTCGACGGTGTCACCGGCAAGGTCGGCTTCGACGAGTTCGGCGACGCGGTCAACAAGCAGCTGACCGTCTACACCGTCAAGGACGGCGCCTGGGCGGTCGCCAAGTCCGGCACCTACGCCGGCTGACCCACCCCCGGTTGATCCACGGCCGACCCACACGGCCGCACCCGGAGCAGCACGCAACAGAACGAACCACCGGCGGGGGCGCTGAGAACCAGCGTCCCCGCCGTCCCACAACGGTTCGTCCCCACCCCGCAAGCGAACCCCACCCCGAATCCACTCGGAGGCCCAGCGGTGCACGAACTGCCGCAGCAGCTGGCCAACGGCCTGATCCTCGGCTCCCTCTACGGGCTGATCGCGATCGGCTACACAATGGTCTACGGCATCGTCCAGCTCATCAACTTCGCCCACGGCGAGATCTTCATGACCGGTGGGTTCGGAGCCCTCACCACATACTTGGTCCTTCCCCCCGGCACCAGCCTCTGGCTCGCCCTGCCCCTGATGCTCCTGGGCGGCGTGCTGATCTCCGTGATCGTCGCCGTGGCCGCCGAGCGCTTCGCCTACCGCCCGCTGCGCGGTGCCCCGAAGCTCGCCCCGCTGATCACCGCGATCGGCCTCTCGCTCGCGCTCCAGCAGGTCGTCGAGCAGTTCTACCCGGGCGCCAAGTCCGGCCGCAGCTTCCCGCAGCTGCCCGGCGGCCCGTACCACATCGGCAGCGTCACCCTGCAGCCCGCCGACATCTTCCTGTTCGTCGCCGCCCCGCTCTGCATGGGCGCGCTCGCCGCCTTCGTCGGCAAGACCCGCACCGGCCGCGGCATGCAGGCCACCGCGCAGGACCCCGACACCGCGAAGCTGATGGGCATCAACACCGACCGCATCATCGTGATCGCGTTCGCGCTCGGTGCCGCCTTCGCCGCGGTCGCCGCCGTCGGCTGGGGCCTGCGCTACGGCCAGGTCTCCCCCACCATGGGCTTCCTCGCCGGCCTCAAGGCCTTCACCGCGGCCGTCCTCGGCGGCATCGGCAACATCTACGGCGCCATGCTCGGCGGCCTCGTCCTCGGTGTCGCGGAGGCCCTCGCCACCGCGTACATCCAGGAGATCCCCGGCATGCACCAGCTCGGCGGCGGCTCCTGGGCCAACGTCTGGGCCTTCGTCCTCCTGATCGTCGTCCTCCTCGTGCGGCCACAAGGCCTACTCGGTGAGCGCGTCGCGGACCGAGCCTGAGGAACGGAGCAGCCACCATGACCACCACCAAGAGCCCCGCCCTCCCGCTGCCGCTCCCGGCCGCCAAGGCGCTCGTCCTCGCGGGCGGCCTCGCCACCGCCGCCTCCACGTTCATCCACTGGACCTGGACCTCGGAGTTCCCCGGCGACCTCACCGTCGACGGCTACCCCGGCGGCCTGCAGATCCTCACCCTCGCGGCCGGCCTGCTGATCGCCCTCTTCTCGCTGCCGCTGTACGGCGTGAAGGGCACCCGCTGGCTCACCCCCGCCGGCCCCGAGGCACCGGTCCTCGTCCTCGGCGCGGCCGCCGCGGCCACCACCTGGTTCACCCTGATCGCGATCGCCACCGAGCTCGGCGGCCTCGCGAACCTGGAGCCCGGCGGCTGGATCGCCGGCGTGGCCTCCCTGCTCCCCCTGATCGGCGCCCTCGGCCTGCCGCAGACCCGCACCACCGTCGGACTCCCCTCCTCCGGCGGCGTGCTCGCCATCACCCGGCACTA
Source organism: Kitasatospora arboriphila (assembly GCF_039528095.1). NCBI lineage: Bacteria > Bacillati > Actinomycetota > Actinomycetes > Kitasatosporales > Streptomycetaceae > Kitasatospora > Kitasatospora arboriphila. The sequence continues at coordinate 79,957 of NZ_BAAALD010000023.1, read as the reverse complement.
CCTGGGCGCCTTCACCCGCCTCGTCGGCCCGAACCCCGACCTGGCCCCCGCGAAGCCGCTCAACCGCTGGGTCGAGACGCTGATCATCATCGCGGTCGCCGGCCTCGGCCTGACCGTCTTCACCTACGGCATCGTCACCGAGTACGGCGAGCTGTTCATCGGCTTCCTGATCCTCACCGCCATCGGCACCTGGGCCCTGATGCGCGCCGGCCTCGTCTCCCGGCTGACCGCGCTCACCGCCCGCCACCGCGGCACCACCACCGCCGCCGCCTTCGCCGCGGCCGCCGCGTTCCCCTTCACCCAGAGCGACGACCACTTCGCCTCGGTCGGCGTCAACATCCTGATCTTCGCCACCGTCGCCCTCGGCCTGAACGTCGTCGTCGGCCTCGCCGGCCTCCTCGACCTCGGCTACGTCGCCTTCCTCGGCGTCGGCGCCTACGCCGCCGCCCTGGTCTCCGGCTCCACCAGCTCCCCCGTCGGCCTGCACCTGCCCTTCTGGGGCGCCGCCCTGGTCGGCATGGCCGCGGCCCTGGTCTTCGGCGTCGTCATCGGCGCCCCGACCCTGCGGCTGCGCGGCGACTACCTCGCCATCGTGACCCTCGGCTTCGGAGAGATCTTCCGCATCGCGGTCAACAGCCTCGACGGCGTCTCCGGCCCCAAGGTCACCAACGGCCCGAACGGCATCCGCAACATCCCCGACCTCGACATCCTCGGGTTCGACTTCGGCCAGGCGCACACCTTCGGGTCCTTCACCCTCGGACGCTTCGCCAACTACTTCCTGCTGATGCTGCTCGTCACCGCGTTCGTCGTGACGGTCTTCAGCCGGGCCAACGACTCCCGCATCGGCCGCGCCTGGGTCGCCATCCGCGAGGACGAGACCGCCGCACAGGCCATGGGCATCAACGGCTTCAAGCTCAAGCTGCTCGCCTTCGCCCTCGGCGCCGCGCTCGCCGGCCTCGCCGGCACCGTCATGGCCCACGTCAGCTACAGCGTCGTCCCCGACCCCTACCAGTTCGCCGGCGCCGTCCCGCCCAACAGCGCCTTCCTGGTCGCGGCCGTCGTCCTCGGCGGCATGGGCACCATCGCCGGCCCGCTGCTCGGTGCCACCCTGCTCTACCTGATCCCGGAGAAGCTCGTCTTCCTGAAGGAGTACCAGCTCCTCGTCTTCGGCATCGCGCTCGTCCTCCTGATGCGCCTGCGGCCCGAGGGCCTCATCGCCAACCGCCGCGCCCAGCTCGAGTTCCACGACAAGGACACCGACGACGCGGCCCCGGCGGAGACCGACGACGCACCCGCCAGCACCGACCCCGGCAGCACCGCCGGCCTCACCACCGCAGGGGCGTGAGACACACCATGACCACCCAGACCGTCCCGGCCCCCCGCCCCGAGGGCACCGCGGCCGCCACCCCCCTGCTCGAAGCCAGCGGCGTCGTCATGCGCTTCGGCGGCCTCACCGCCGTCAACAACGTCGACCTCACCGTCAACAAGGGCGAGATCGTCGGCCTGATCGGCCCCAACGGCGCCGGCAAGACCACCTTCTTCAACTGCCTCACCGGCCTGTACGTCCCCACCGAGGGCACCGTCCGGTACCAGGGCACCGTCCTGCCGCCCAAGCCCCACCTCGTCACCTCCGCCGGCATCGCCCGGACCTTCCAGAACATCCGGCTCTTCGCCAACATGACCGTCCTGGAGAACGTCCTCGTCGGCCGCCACACCCGCACCAAGGAGGGCCTGCTCTCCGCCCTGCTGCGCGGCCCCGGCTACAAGAAGGCCGAGGCGGAGGGCCGCGAGAAGGCCATGGAACTCCTGGAGTTCATCGGCCTCGACCACAAGGCCGACCACCTCTCGCGCAACCTCCCCTACGGCGAGCAGCGCAAGCTCGAGATCGCCCGCGCCATGGCCAGCGAGCCCGGCCTGCTGCTGCTCGACGAGCCCACCGCCGGCATGAACCCGCAGGAGACCCGCGCCGCCGAGGAGCTCGTCTTCGCGATCCGCGACAAGGGCATCTCCATCCTCGTCATCGAGCACGACATGCGGTTCATCTTCAACCTGTGCGACCGCACCGCCGTGCTCGTCCAGGGCCAGAAGATCGTCGAGGGCGACAAGGAGACCGTCCAGAACGACGAGCGCGTCATCACCGCCTACCTCGGTGCGCCCCTCGAGGGCGCCACCGACACGGCAGCAAGCACGGAGGAAGACCAGTGACAGCTCTTCTCGAGGTCGAGGACCTCCGCGTCTCCTACGGCAAGATCGAAGCCGTCAAGGGGATCAGCTTCTCCGTCAAGCAGGGCGAGGTCACCACGCTCATCGGCACCAACGGCGCCGGCAAGACCACCACCCTGCGCACCCTGTCCGGGCTGCTCAAGCCCACCCAGGGGAAGATCACCTTCGACGGGCAGGCGCTCTCCACCGTCCCCGCCCACAAGATCGTGTCGCTGGGCCTGGCCCACTCCCCCGAGGGCCGGCACATCTTCCCGCGCATGAGCATCGAGGAGAACCTCCTCCTCGGCGCCTTCCTGCGCAAGGACTCCACCGGCATCACCGAGGACGTCGAGCGCGCCTACGCGCTCTTCCCGATCCTCGGCGAGCGCCGCAAGCAGGCCGCGGGCACCCTGTCCGGCGGCGAGCAGCAGATGCTCGCCATGGGCCGCGCCCTGATGTCCCGTCCCAAGCTGCTCATGCTGGACGAGCCCTCCATGGGCCTGTCCCCGCTGATGATGCAGAAGATCATGGCGACCATCGTCGAGCTCAAGGCCTCCGGCACCACCATCCTGCTCGTCGAGCAGAACGCGCAGGCCGCGCTCTCGCTCTCCGACCGGGGCTACGTCATGGAGACCGGCCGCATCGTGCTCACCGGCACCGGCGCGGACCTGCTCCACGACGAGTCCGTCCGCAAGGCCTACCTCGGCGAGGACTGACCCGGCACACGCAGCAGGAGGCCCGACCGCATCGGCGGCCGGGCCTCCTGGCGTTCCCGGTGCGTCCCGGGCGGAGCCGCGTCAGCCCCGTCAGCCCTCGTCCTTGCCCGCGTCGGCCTTCTTGCGGTCCTGCGCCTCGCCCTCCTCGATCACGGCCTGCGCCACGGCGGCCATGGTCATCCGGCGGTCCATCGAGGTCTTCTGGATCCAGCGGAACGCGGCCGGCTCGGTCAGCCCGAACTTCGTCTGCAGCACGCTCTTCGCCCGGTCCACCAGCTTGCGGGTCTCCAGCCGCTGCGAGAGGTCGGCGATCTCCTCCTCCAGCGTGCGCATCTCGGTGTAGCGCGAGACCGCCATCTCGATCGCCGGCACCAGGTCGCTCTTGCTGAACGGCTTCACGATGTACGCCATCGCACCGGCGTCCCGGGCCCGGTCGACGAGCTCGCGCTGCGAGAACGCCGTCAGCATCAGCACCGGGGCGAGGTGCTGCTCGTGGATCCGCTCGGCCGCCGACAGACCGTCCAGGACGGGCATCTTCACGTCCAGGATCACCAGGTCCGGCTTCAGCTCCTCGACCAGCTTCACCGCCGTCTCGCCGTCCCCGGCCTCACCGACGACGGTGTATCCCTCCTCCTCCAGCATCTCCTTGAGGTCCAGGCGGATCAGCGCCTCGTCCTCGGCGATGACGATGCGGGTGATCTGGGGCGACTCGATCTCAAGCGGCTGGGGCTGCTCGTCGGCGGTGCTCACGGGGCTCCTTGTTCCGGCGGGGTGCTGCATGCACGAGCCTACCTAGCTGCGGCATCAGACGCGCACAGGGTATCCTGCTCACGCCCAGCCGAGCCGGGTTGGTGGAACGGCATACACGGATGTCTCAAACACATCTGCCCGAGAGGGCTTGCGGGTTCGAATCCCGCACCCGGCACCTTTGACCGCTTGCGATTCACAGGCGTTACCGCCGATACGGCATTTTCACCATCACGGGTGAGTTCGTCCCCGTCCGCTCCGCACCCGGGCCTCGCGGCCGCATCGTGGACGCATGAGCGAACCCACGGTGAGGGAACAGGCCGTCGGGCTGCTGCGCGCGGGCGTGCCCAACGCGGAGGTGGCCCGCCGGCTCGGGGTGCCGCCCGGCACCGTCGCCTGGTGGAAGCACCGGGAGAACGCCCGCCGCGGCGAACTGCCCGGCCGCAAGCGGTCGACCTGCCCGCACTGCCACGGCGACCCGCTGGACACCGCCGCCTACTGCCACCTGCTCGGGCTCTACCTCGGCGACGGCCACATCCTCCACCCTCCGCGGCAGCGGGCGCCGCACCTCACCGTCACCTGCGACGACCGGTGGCCGGGCGTCATGGACTCGGTGGAGCGGGCGATGCGGCGGGTCCTGCCGAACAACTCCCCGTGCCGGGTACGGCGCGAGGGCTGCCACGACGTCAAGGTGTACTCCACCCACCTGGTCTGCCACTTCCCCCAGCACGGCCCGGGCCGCAAGCACGAGCGCCGGATCGTCCTGGAGCCCTGGCAGCAGGCGGCGGTGGACGCCCACCCGTGGGAGCTGCTGCGCGGGTTGCTGCACTCCGACGGCTGCCGGATCACCAACTGGGCCACCCGCATGGTGGGCGGCACCGTCCGCCGCCACGAGTACCCGCGCTGGTTCTTCACCAACACCTCCGCCGACATCCGGCGCATCTTCACCGACACCCTCGACGCGGTCGGCGTCGAGTGGCGGGCCTCGGCGCCGCGCCCCCGGGGCCAGGTGAACGTCTCGGTGGCGCGGCGTGCCTCGGTGGCGCTGGTGGACGCGCACGTCGGCCCGAAGTGGTGACCCCCGGGTGCGGGCGGGTCAGCCGACGGGGCCGGCGGCCGTGACGCCGGTGACGTGGAAGACCGCGGTGGCGGGGGTGCCGTTGCGGTCGGGGTCGGTGACGGTGAGGGTGTAGTCGCCGTCGGCGGCGCCGCTGAAGACGAACCAGGCGGCCTGGTTCTGACGGGTGGGGCGGTCCGGGTAGATGGCCTCGATGGGGGCGCTGCTGGGGCCGACCTCCTGGCCGCCGGGCAGGCGCAGGCGCAGGCTGTCGCCGCTGACGGCCATGCCGGCGGGGCCGACGGTGCCGGTCATGTCGTAGGTGAGGTAGAGGGCGCGCTCACCGAGCTTGAGCGGGGAGTTGGCGGTGTCGGCGCGCAGTTGGGCGCTCTTGAGGGTGAGGGCGAGGCGGCCGCCGGTGACGGTGTGGGCGGCGGGGAGGGCGAGGTCGAGGGGCTTGAGGTCGGCGGCGGGTCGGCCCCCGTTGCCGAGCGGGAGGACCGCCTGGTTCTGGCCGGGGTCGCCGAGCACGAGGGAGGCTCCGTCGAGGGTGAAGCCGGCGGGGGTGGTGAAGGTGATCGGGAGGGTGTTGCTCGCGCCGGGGGTGGGCGGCACGGCGGTGCCGTGGTCACCGGCGAGGGGGGTGCCGTTGACGTCGACGGAGATGGTGGGCCAGTCGTTGACGGGCGTGGTGCGGAAGGTGTTGGTGACGGTGGTGGTGAGGACGAGCCGGCCGCCGGTGGTGTCGGTGGCGGGCGTGGTGGCGGCGGTCTTGACGTCGAAGCGCAGGCCGCCCGAGTAGAGGGTGCGGCCGATGGTGGTGGTGCCGGCGGCGCCGGCGGCGGTGTGACCGGCGGCGGTCGCACCGGTCGCGCCGGTCACGGTGGCGGTGGCCTTGGCGGGTGGTGCAGCGGGGCTGCCGGCGTCGTCGGGCGTGCACGCGGTGGCGAGGCCGACGGCGAGGAGGACGGTGGCGGTGGCGAGGGCGTTGGCTCTTGCGGTGCGGGTTCTCGCGGGGCGGGGTCTGGCGCTGCTGCTCATGGTCGGTGCTCCCCTTCGGGCGGCCCTGCTGCCGGGCCGGTCGGGGGGAACGTACCCGCGGCGGGCGGGCGGGAGGCGGGCTGTCACCGGATGGGGACGGTTCCGGTGCGCCGTCGGGGTGTTCGCAGCGCCGGTGTGACGGTGCGGCCCCCGCCGGGGCGGGGGCCGCGGGTGAACGGGCCGCCTCAGTTGTCGAGTTCGCCGACGTGGTGGACGCGGACGAGGTTGGTGGATCCGGCGAGGCCGGGGGGCGAGCCGGCGGTGATGACGACGATGTCGCCCTTCTTGCAGCGGCCGAGGCCGATGAGTTGGGCGTCGACCTGGGCGACCATCTCGTCGGTGGTGGGGACGAACGGGCCGAGGAAGGTCTCCACGCCCCAGGTGAGGGCGAGTTGGCTGCGGACGGCGGGTTCGTAGGTGAAGGCGAGGACGGGGATGGGCGAGCGGTAGCGGGTGAGGCGGCGGGCGGTGTCGCCGCTCTGGGTGAAGGCGATGAGGTACTTGGCGTGCAGGAAGTCGCCGATCTCGGCGGCGGCGCGGGCGACGGCGCCGCCCTGGGTGCGGGGCTTGTTGCGGTCGGTGAGCGGGGGGAGGCCGGCGGCGAGGACGTCCTCCTCGGCGGCCTCGATGATGCGGCCCATGGTGCGGACGGTCTCGACGGGGTACTTCCCGACGGAGGTCTCGCCGGAGAGCATGACGGCGTCGGTGCCGTCGAGGACGGCGTTGGCGACGTCGGAGGCCTCGGCGCGGGTGGGCCGGGAGGCGTGGATCATCGAGTCGAGCATCTGGGTGGCGACGATGACCGGCTTGGCGTTCCGCTTGGCGAGCTTGATGGCGCGCTTCTGGACGACGGGCACCTGCTCCAGGGGCATTTCGACGCCGAGGTCGCCGCGGGCGACCATGATGCCGTCGAAGGCGTCGACGATGGCGTCCAGGGCGGCGACGGCCTGCGGCTTCTCGATCTTGGCGATGACGGGGAGCCGGCGGCCCTCCTCGTCCATGATGCGGTGGACGTCCTCGACGTCGCGGCCGCTGCGGACGAAGGAGAGGGCGACGACGTCGGCCCCGAGGCGGAGTGCCCAGCGCAGGTCGTCGACGTCCTTGTCGCTCAGCGCGGGCACGGAGACGGAGATGCCGGGGAGGTTGAGGCCCTTGTGGTCGGAGACGAGGCCGCCCTCCAGCACGGTGGTGCGGATGCGGGGGCCGTCGACGGCGGTGACCTGGAGGCAGACCCGGCCGTCGTCGACGAGGACGTGCTCGCCGGGGAGGACGTCCTCGGCGAGGCCGGCGTAGGTGGTGCTGCAGAGGTCGCGGGTGCCGGGGACGTCCTCGACGGTGATGGTGAACTCGTCGCCGCGTTCAAGAAGTACGGGACCGTCGGCGAAGGTGCCGAGCCGGATCTTCGGGCCTTGGAGATCGACGAGGATGCCGACGCTGCGGCCGCTCTCGTCGGCGGCCTTGCGGACCCGGTGGTAGCGCTCCTCGTGTTCGAGCTGGGAGCCGTGGCTGAGGTTGAACCGGGCGATGTCCATGCCGGCCTCGACCAGGGCCTTGATCTGGTCGTACGAGTCGGCGGCGGGCCCGAGTGTGCAGACGATTTTTGCTCGGCGCATGCCTGTAGAGCGTAGGGATTACCGGGGCGTAACAACGGTGTTCCGGCGGGCTGCCTTGCGGCTGTTGCAGAAAGTTTTGATTAACAAACTGACACAACGTGAGCTTTGGCGCTGTGAGATCGAATTGGCGTCCGAAGCGGTCGCCGCCGACCTGCGGGAACGCGGCGGGCGGCCGGGGCCGGCGGCCCGGAGGGTGAGCCGGGCGGCAGCGGGTTGACGGTGTGTCGGTCCGGTGGCGGACCGGTCGCGGTCATGTCGGGGTCACCGACATCTCACCTGTCCGCAACGTCGGGGGGCTGTCGCGGCGGGCGTTTTGGCGGCAGACTTCTACGCGCGTTTCTCTACGCGCGTCACCACCGGTCGGCAGCACCGCGGCCGACCGTCCGTCACCGCCCCACGCTGGAGTCCTCCATGCCCCTGAACCGCCGTGAGTTCGTCTCGCGCTCGGCCGCCACCGCGGCCGGTGCCGCCCTGGCCGGCGGCCTGCCGGTCGTCGCGGCCGCCCCCGCCGCCGCGGCCCAGGGCGCGGACGCCCGCAAGGCCCCGCAGAAGCAGGGCTTCACCGTGATGGGCACCACCGACCTGCACGGCCGGGTGCTCAACTGGGACTACTTCACCGACGCCGAGTACGACGACAAGGCGCACAACGACGTCGGCCTCGCCAAGATCTCCACCCTGGTGAAGCAGGTCCGCGAGGAGAAGGGCTGCCACCGCACCCTGCTGATCGACTCCGGCGACACCATCCAGGGCACCCAGCTCGCCTACTACTACGCCCGCATCGAGCCGATCACCGCCAAGCGCCCGCCGCGCCACCCGATGGCCGCCGCGATGAACGCCATCGGCTACGACGCCGCCGCCCTCGGCAACCACGAGTTCAACTACGGCATCCCGCTGCTGCGCGCCTACGAGGAGCAGCTGGACTTCCCGCTGCTCGGTGCCAACGCGCTGTACGCCAAGAACGAGCGGCCCGCCTTCGAGCCGTACGTCATCAAGGAGATGCACCTCGGGCACGGCCGCCCGCTGCGGGTCGGCATCCTCGGCCTGACCAACCCGGGCATCGCGATCTGGGACAAGGCCAACGTCTCCGGCAAGATGGTCTTCCCGGGGATCGTCGAGGCGGCGAAGAAGTACGTGCCGCGGATGCGCGCGGCTGGCGCGGACGTCGTGGTGGTCTCCTCGCACTCGGGTGCGGACGGCGCCACCTCGTACGGCGACCAGCTGCCCTGGGGCGAGAACGTGTCGGCGCAGCTCGCCGAGGAGGTGCCGGGCGTCGACGCGGTGCTGGTCGGCCACGCGCACAAGGAGATCCCGCAGCGGCTGGTGGTGAACAAGCAGACCGGCAGGAACGTGGTGCTGTCCGAGCCGCTGTGCTGGGGCCAGCGGCTGACCTGCTTCGACTTCGAGGTGGAGTTCTCGCACGGCTCCTGGCAGGTCACCTCGGTCAGCTCGCGGGTGCTGAACTCCAACACCGTGCCGGAGGACCCGGCGATCGTGAAGCTGATCGCGGGCCAGCACAAGAAGGTGGTGGCGTACGTCAACCAGGTGATCGGCACCTGCAAGACCGAACTGTCCATCGCCGAGGCGCCGTTCAAGGACGTGCCGATCATCGACCTGATCGGCCGGGTGCAGGCCGACACGGTGAAGGCGGCGCTGGCGTCGACCGAGTACGCGAACCTGCCGGTGCTGGCGCAGGCGGCGCCGTTCAACCGCACCGCGGTCATCCCGGCGGGCGACGTGCGGCTGCGCGACGCGGCGGGGCTGTACATCTACGAGAACACCCTGGAGGCGCGCATCCTGACCGGTGCGCAGATCAAGGACTACCTGGAGTTCTCGGCGCGGTACTTCGCGCAGCTGGCGCCCGGTGCGCCGGTGGACCTGGGCACGCTGACCAACGCCGGTTCCACCCCGGACTACAACTACGACTCGGTGTACGGCGTCTCGTACGACATCGACGTGGCGCAGCCGGTGGGTTCGCGGATCGTCGGCCTGTCGTTCAACGGTGCGCCGATCGACCCTGCCGCGCAGTTCGTGCTGGCGGTGAACAACTACCGTGCGGGCGGCGGCGGCAACTTCCCGCACGTGGCGGCGGCGAAGCAGGTCTGGTCGAACTCGGACGAGATCCGCAACACCATGATCGCCTGGGTGAAGGCCAAGGGCGTCATCGACCCGGCGGACTTCGGCGCGGTGTCCTGGCGCCTGGTCCGCGCGGGCGTGCCGCTGTTCTAGGGACGGGTCGGGCCACGGGGGCGCGGGAGACCGCGCCCCCGTGTGCTGCCGGCCTCAGGCCGCGCACATCTCGTCGAGGAAGGCGTCGAGGACGCCGAGGTAGGTGTCGACGTCGGCGGTGTCGTGGGCGAATCCGGCGTGCGGGCCGGAGGATCCGATGGCGTCCCAGACGCCGCGGTTGGCGAAGTAGACCCGTCGTGCGTCGGTGAACAGCGGGTCGAGGCCGGCGTGCGCCTCGCGGGCGTTGCGGGGCAGTTCCGGTTGCAGGCAGTAGCCGGAGCGGGCGCCGAACCGGTGGGCGCGCCAGGGCAGTCCGCGGCTGCGGGCGGCGGCCTCGATGCCGTCGGCGAGGCGTTCGCCGAGTCGGGCGATCCGCTCGTGCTCGGCCGGGGTCATCAGTTCGGTGAGGACGACCTCGGCGCAGGCCAGCGAGAGCGCATTGGCGAACAGCGTGCCGCCGAGGGCGAGCCCGACGGTGTCGCCGAGTTCGTCGGCGAGCTGGGCGGCGACCAGGTCGGCGAGGTCGTCGGTCATGCCGAGGGCGCCGATCGGGATGCCGCCGCTGATGCCCTTGCCGCCGGTGACCATGTCGGGGGCGATGCCGTAGTGGGTGACGGCGCCGCCGTAGTGGTCGAACTGGGTGTGGGTCTCGTCCGTCACCAGCAGCGTGCCGTGGCGGGTGCAGGCCTCGCGCAGCCCGGGCAGGAAGCCGGGTTCGGGCAGGACGGTGCCGCAGTTGGTGAGCACGCCCTCGATCAGCACCGCCGCGCAGCCGCGGCGGCTCAGGACCCGTTCGGTGGCGGCGAGGTCGTTGAAGTCGACGACGGCGACGGCCGGCGGCGCGGCCAGTCCGGTGGCCTCCGGAACCGGTCCGGTGCCGTCGTCGGTCCAGAGCGTCTCCTGCAGTTGGCCGTGGTACTTGCCGGCGAACAACAGCACGCCCTGCCGGCCGGTCGCCGCGCGGGCGATCCGCAGCGCTTCGGTGTTGGCGTTCGACGCGGAGAGGCTGAACTGCCACTGCGGGAGGCCGAAGCGCAGCCGCAGTTGGTCGCAGACGGCGAGCGCGGACTCGGTCGGCAGGAACAGTTGGACGCCGCGGGCGGCCTGGGCGGCGACGGTCTCGGTGAGCCGGGGGTGCGCGTAGCCGAGGACGGTCGACATGTCGCCGACGTTGAAGTCGAGGTAGCTGTTGCCGTCGACATCGGTGAAGGACGGTCCGGCGCCGTGGGCGACCCACAGCACCGGGGTGCGGTAGAAGCCGGCCATCCACTGCATGGGCACGCCGCCGGGCATCCGGGTGCGGGCCCGGGCGGTCAGGGCGAGCGAGCGGGGCACGCGCGCCCGGAAGGCGGCGTCCTCGCGCTCGCTGATCGCCGTGAGGGCGCGGCGCTGCCCGGCGTCGAGGGCGGGGGTTGCGGGGTCCATCGGCGTCCCCTTCGTGCGCGCGGCCGCGGTGCCCGCCGGGCCGGCCGGGGCGGGCGCGGCGGGCCGGGGCCGTACGGGTTCGGGTCAGGCGCGGCGGTGGACGGTGGACGGCGGGGTGAGTTCCTGGCGGCCGCCGGTGGCGAGCATCCGGACCTCGTCGCGGTCGCTGATCTCGGCGCGGACGATGCCGCTGTCGTCGGTGTACACCGGGTGCCCACCGGGGCCGAGGGTGCCGGTGGGACGAACCACCACGATGTCGTCGGTGTCCTGGCCGGGGTGCGGGAAGGACAGCTCGTACTCGGTCATGGGGCACCTCCTCGGGCCGCGCGGATGCGGGACCGCTCACCAGTCTCGCGCCCCGGGGCGGTCCGCGCGCCCCGGGAGCGGGAGCGGAACCCGTCGGCGGGCCGCTGCGTCCCACTGCCGTTCGGTTGGTTCGTACCGGTAGGGGGTTTCTCGGATGCGCAGGGGTGTGGTGGCGGCACTGCCGGCATTGCTGGTGGCGTGTGCGCTGGCGGGCTGCGGCAGCACGGTGGTGCGCGGCGGCCCGCAGGAGGGCGGCGCGACGGCGGACGGGCCCGCGCGGCAGCGGGCGGCCGAGGTGGCGGCGGCGTGGCCCGGGTCGGCGCAGGAGAAGGTCTGGAGGTCGGGCTACTACCCGGTGGGTGTGCCGGCGGAGTGGCTGCCGCAGGACGCGTTCCACAGCGGTGCGGACAAGGACGCGTACCAATCCGGGCGGCTGGTGCTGGCGGGCGGGCTGCCGCAGACGTTCTCGGGGCTGGCGCAGGTGCGGTGGGCGGACGGTCCGCAGCTGACGCTGCCGCTGCGGTCGGCGGATGCGGTGTTCCGGTCGCTGACGGAGGGCAGGCCGGGGTGCAACGGAGGCTGTGAGCGGCCGCTGAAGGTGACGGGCGCGGAGCCGGGGACGCGGGAGGTGTCGACCAGCCGCGGGCGGGCGGAGATCCCGGTGTGGCGGTTCCGGATCGCGGGGTACGCCGATCCGTTCACCTATCCGGCGGTGGAGTCGCAGCAGCCGCCGTCCGGGCCGGCGAAGGAGGTGCCGGGGGCGCGGCCGGCGTCGTTCTCGTCGGTGTCCGCGGACGGGCGGACCGTGACGGCGGGGGTCGCGCACGGCAGCTGCGAGCGGGTGGAACGCACCGAGGCGTACGAGACGGGCGCGGCGGTGGTGCTGATCGCCCGGGTGCGGTCGACGGTGCAGCCGGGGACGGTGTGCGACCTGGCGGCGCACATCTCGCCGGCGCAGTTCCGGCTGGCCGGCCCGCTGGACGGCCGGGTGGTGCTGGACCTGGCCACGGGCGCGCCGCAGGTGCCGACGGGGGCCGTGGACGGCGGTCCGGCACGCGGCCAGGACGGCGGCCAGTAGCGGACCGTTCCCGGGCCCTGGCAGCGGCGAGCCCGGCGGGGGCAGGATCGGATCCTCTGCGAGAAGGGGCGGTGGTTCTTCGTGTGGCGTACCGAGCGGCTGGTGCTGCGGCTGTGGGAGGCCGGGGACGCGGCGCGTGCCCTGGACCTGTACGGGCGGTGGGAGGTCGCCCGGTGGCTGGGGGCGCAGCCGCGGGTGCTCGCCGACGAGGCGGAGGCGCTGGCGCTCGTCGAGCGCTTCCGGGGACGGTCGGCGGACCCGCGGTTCGGGGTGTGGGCGGTCGAACGGGCCGACACCGGGGTGGTGGCGGGCTCGGTGCTGCTGGTGCCGCTCCCCGACGGGGACGGCGAGGTGGAGGTGGGGTGGCACTTCCACCCGGACTCGTGGGGGAACGGCTTCGCCACCGAGGCCGCGCGGGCCGCGGTGGCGAAGGGCTTCGCGGACGGCCTGCCGGAGATCCGGGCGGTCGTCCGCCCGGGCAACGCCCCCTCGGCGGCGGTCTGCCGCCGCCTCGGCATGACCCTCCAGGGCCGCACCACCCGCTGGTACGGCACCGAACTGGACGAATTCCTCCTCACGGCAGGCGACTAGCCGCCTGGGTGCCCCCACGCGCCCCTGAGGGCTGCCCCCTGGTGGTTGGGCAGCCCTCAGGGGGTGGCCCGGGCGGCCAGTCGGGTGAGGGTGTCTTCGGCGGTGGCGAGGACGGAGATGTGGCCGTCGTCGGGGCGGGTCCGCAGGTCGGCGGTGGGGATGCGGTCGGCGAGCCAGCGGCTGTGGGCGGCGGGGACGATGCGGTCGCGTTCGCCGTGCACCAGCAGGACGGGTGTGCGGATCCGCCCGGGGTCGAAGCCCCAGGGGGCGGTGTAGGCGAGGTCGTCGTCGATCAGTGCGGCGGGGCCGGCGGCGACGGCGGGGCCGACGACGGTGTCGAACCAGGACCAGACGCCGTGCAGGGCGGCGAGGTCACCGGGGGTGAACTCGCAGTCGTAGTCGGCGCCGTGGTCCCGCTGGTGGCGTTCCTTGGCGGCGCGGCCAGCGGCGGCGGCCCGCAGCGAGGCGACCCCGGAGTCGGTCATTCCGGCGTACCAGTCGAGGCCGTCGGCGCCGTACGGGGCGAGTCCGGCGACGGAGGCGGCGGCGAGGACGCGGTCGGGCAGCAGGGCGGCGCAGGCGAGGGCGTGCGGCCCGCCGCCGGAGTGGCCGAGGACGGCGAAGCGTTCGATGCCGAGGCTGTCGGCGAGGGCGGCGGTGTCGGCGGCCGCGGAGGCGACGTCCCGGCCGGGGAGGGGTGTGGAGCCGCCGTAGCCGGGGCGGTCGTAGGAGACGAAGCGGATGCCGAGCCGGGCGGCGGCGGGCAGCAGGGGTGCGGGCGGTGTGCCGAGGTTGGGGGTGCCGTGGTGCCAGACGACGGTGAGCGGGGCGTCGGCGGGCCCGGTGTCGTAGGAGCGGAGGGTGCGGCCGTCGGGCAGGGCGAGCTGATGGTCCGTCATGGCGCGGACGCTACCGGCCGGGGCCGACAACGGGCCCCGGCCGGTGGTGCGCCGGGCGGGATCGTCAGAACGGGAAGCGGCTGCGGCCGTGCTGGATGGAGATCCACTTGACGGTGGTGAAGGCCTCGACGGTGGCGTCGCCGTTGAGGCGGCCGACGCCGGAGTTCTTCTCGCCACCGAAGGGGATGATCGGCTCGTCGGCGATGGTGCCGTCGTTGATGTGGATCATGCCGGTCTCGATCCGCTGGGCGAAGCGGACGCCGCGCTCGATGTCGCCGGTGTGGACGGCGCCGCTGAGGCCGAACGGGGTGTCGTTGGCGATCTCGACGGCCTCGTCGTCGCCGTCGAAGGGCACCACGACGACGACCGGGCCGAAGATCTCGCGGCGCAGCACGGGGGCGTCGTGCGGGACGCCGGTGAGGACGACCGGGTCCATCAGGGTGCCGACGGTGGTGCCGCGGAGCAGGACCTCGGCGCCGCCGGCGACGGCCTCGTCGACCTGGGCGGTGATGGCGTCGGCCTGGGCGGAGTTGATGAGCGGGCCGATGTCGGTGGCCGGGTCCTGGGGGTCGCCGACGGTGAGGGTGCGGATCTTGGCGACGAACCTGGCGGTGAACTCGTCGAGGACGGAGCGGTCGACGAGGACGCGGTTGGCGGCCATGCAGACCTGGCCCTGGTGGGCGAACCGGCTGAAGACGGCGGCGTCGACGGCGTAGCCGAGGTCGGCGTCGTCGAGGACGACGAGGGCGCTGTTGCCGCCGAGTTCGAGGACGGTGCGCTTGAAGTGGGAGGCGGCGACGGTGGCGACGTGCCGGCCGACGGCGTCGGAGCCGGTGAAGGCGATGACCTTGGGGACGGGGTGCTCGATGAAGGCGTCGCCGATCTCGGCGATGTCGGTGAGGACGACGTTGAGCAGGCCTGCGGGCAGGCCGGCGTCCTCGAAGAGCTTGGCGATCAGGGTGCCGCCGGTGATCGGGGCGTCCTGGTGGGGCTTGAGGACGACGCCGTTGCCGAGGGCGAGGGCGGGGGCGACGGCCTTGAGGGAGAGGAACAGCGGGAAGTTGAACGGGCTGATGACGCCGACGACGCCGACCGGCAGGCGGTAGAGCCGGTTCTCCTTGCCGTCGACCGGGGAGGGCAGGATGCGGCCCTCGGCGCGCAGCGAGAGCTGCATGCACTCGCGGAGCATGTCCTTGGAGAGGGAGATCTCGAAGGCCGCCTTGAGGCGGGTGCCGCCGAGCTCGGCGATGATCGTGTCGGTGATCTCCTGCTCGCGGTCCTCGATGAGGCGCAGGACGCGTTCGAAGACGAGGCGGCGGGCGTACGGGTTGGTGGCGGCCCAGGTGCGCTGGGCGCGCTGGGCGGCCCGGTACGCCTGGTCGACCTCGTCGGCGGTGGCGACGGTGATGGCGGCGAGCTTCTCGCCGTCGTAGGGGTTGATGTCGACGATGTCCCACGAGCCGCTGCCGGGGCGCCACTGGCCGTCGATGTACTGCTGCGACAGTTCCGTGAAGTGAGACATCCGCTGCCTTTCGGTGAGGTCCGCCCTCGCGACCGGATTTGACGGAACCTCATCCTACTGACCGACGATCAGATGTCCTGGAGAACGGAGCGGAGAAGGGTCAGTGAACGCTCGGGAGAGAGGCTGGCCTCGCTGAGCCGACGCAGCGCCGCGGCGTACTCGGCGACCTCGGTCGGCCGGTCCAGGTAGAGGGCGCTGGTGAACTGCTCCAGGTAGACGACGTCGGGCAGTTCGGACTCGGTGAAGCCGAGGACGGAGAACGCGCCGGCCTCGGCGCCGGGCAGGTCGGTGCCGAGCGGCACCACCTGCAGGGTGACCTCGGGGCGGGCGGCGGCCTCGATGAGGTGCCGGAGCTGGCCGCGCATCACCTCCGGTCCGCCGCAGGGGCGGCGCAGGGCGGCCTCGTCGATGACGGCGTGCAGGGCGGGGGTGCGGCCGCCGGCGAGCAGTTGCTGGCGGCGCATCCGGACGGCGACCCGGCGGTCGACCTCCTGCGCGGTGGCGTGGTGCCGGCCGAGCAGGACGACGGCGCGGGCGTACTCCTCGGTCTGCAGCAGCCCGGGGACGAACTGGATCTCGTAGCTGGCGATCGAGGCGGCGGCCTCCTCCAGGCCGAGGTAGGTCTGGAACCAGGTCGGGACGACGTCCTCGTAACCGTGCCACCAGGAGACGGCGTTGGCCTCGGCGACGAGGCCGAGCAGGGTGGCGCGCTCCTCGCCCCGGTCGAGGCCGTAGAGGGTGAGCAGGTCGGCGACGTCGCGTTCCTTGAAGCCGACCCGGCCGAGCTCCATCCGGCTGATCTTCGACTCGGACGCGCGGATCGAGTAGCCGGCCTCCTCGCGGGTCACGCCGCGGGCCTCGCGCAGCCGCCGCAGCTGGGAGCCCAGCAGCAGCCGGTGCGCGGTCACCCCGCCGCCCGTGTGGAGCATGCTCATCGCGCCGACCTCCGTGTCCGGTGGGGCAGTTGCCCGTCGGGCGCAGTCTGCCACCAGGGTCGGACAGCGGGAAGGGCGCGCCACGCCGCTCCCAGCCGATTGCCAGGAAAGTCGTGGAGTGCACGCCAGGTGCGGGCCGTCGGCATGCCGACGACGGGCGGCGGACGGGCCGGAACAGCAGGCAGCGCCTGCCCCCAACTGGTCGGGGAGTGGGCAGGCGCTGCAACCGCAGGGTCCCGGCGGCTCTGGCGGGTCGCGGTGTTACTGCAGCCGGAGTTGTCTCCGGTCGTGCGGGGTGTCAGACCACCAGGGGGCGGTCCGTCGGGCGGATCGGGGCGGGCAGCGGGGTCTTGCCGCCGAGGTACTTGTCCACCGCGGCTGCGGCGGAGCGGCCCTCGGCGATCGCCCAGACGATGAGCGACTGGCCGCGGCCCGCGTCACCGCAAACGTACACGCCCTCGACGTTGGTGGCGAACTTGCCGTCACGGGCGACGTTGCCGCGGGCGTCCAGCTCGACGCCGAGCTGCTCGACCAGGCCGTTCTTGACGTCGGTGCCGGTGAAGCCCATGGCCAGGGTGACGAGCTGGGCCGGGATGGCGCGCTCGCTGCCGGGCACCTGCTCGAACTTGCCGTCCTTGAACTCGACCTCGACGAGGTGGAGCTGCTGGACGTTGCCGTCCTCGTCGCCGCTGAAGTGGGTGGTGGAGACGGAGTAGATCCGCTCGCCGCCCTCCTCGTGCGCGGAGGTGACCTTGTAGGTCATCGGCATGGTCGGCCAGGGCTGGTGGCCGGGGCGCTCCTCGCCGGGGCGCGGCATGATCTCCAGCTGGGTGACCGAGGCCGCGCCCTGGCGGTGGGCGGTGCCGACGCAGTCCGCGCCGGTGTCGCCGCCGCCGATGACGACCACGTGCTTGCCCTTGGCGCTGATCGGGGAGTCGACGTAGTCGCCCTCCTGCACCTTGTTGGCGAGCGGCAGGTACTCCATGGCCTGGTGGATGCCGGCCAGCTCCCGGCCCGGGACGGGCAGGTCGCGGGCGGTGGTGGCGCCGGCCGCGACGACGACCGCGTCGAAGCGCTCGCGCAGCTGCTGGCCGGTGATGTCCTCGCCGACGTGGACGCCGGTGCGGAAGCGGGTGCCCTCCGCGCGCATCTGCTCGATGCGGCGGTTGATGTGCCGCTTCTCCATCTTGAACTCGGGGATGCCGTAGCGCAGCAGGCCGCCGATGCGGTCGGCGCGCTCGTACACGACCACGGTGTGGCCGGCCCGGGTGAGCTGCTGGGCGGCGGCCAGGCCGGCCGGGCCGGAGCCGACGACGGCCACGGTCTTGCCGGACAGGCGCTCCGGGACCTGCGCGGCGACGCCGCCGCGGTCCCAGGCCTTGTCGATGATGGTGACCTCGACGTTCTTGATGGTCACCGCGTCCTGGTTGATGCCGAGGACGCACGCCGACTCACAGGGCGCCGGGCAGAGGCGGCCGGTGAACTCCGGGAAGTTGTTGGTGGCGTGCAGGCGCTCGATGGCGCCCGTCCAGTCGTCCCGGTAGGCCAGGTCGTTCCACTCGGGGATGAGGTTCCCGAGCGGGCAGCCGTTGTGGCAGAACGGGATGCCGCAGTCCATGCAGCGGCCGGCCTGCTTGGTGATGATCGGCAGGAGGCTGCGCTCGACGTAGACCTCGTTCCAGTCCCGCAGACGGACGTCCACGGGACGGCGCTCGGCCAGCTGCTTCGGGGTGGTCAGGAAGCCCTTCGGGTCAGCCATGTGCCGCCTCCATCATCTTGCGAGTGGTCTCGGACTCGGAGAGCCCGTCGCGCTCAGCGGCATCCTTGGCGGCGAGCACAGCCTTGTAGTCGGTGGGCATGATCTTGGAGAAGCGGGAGACGCCGCCGCCCCAGTCGGCGAGGAGCTCGGCGGCCACGGTGGAGCCGGTCTCCTCGTAGTGCTGCTGCACGGTCTCGCGCAGCCAGTCGCGGTCCTTGGCGTCGGGGGCCTCGATGCCGACCATGCCGCCGTTGACGTTGGCCGGGCGCAGGTCGAGGACGTACGCGATGCCGCCGGACATGCCCGCTGCCAGGTTACGCCCGGTCTCGCCGAGGACGACGACCCGGCCGCCGGTCATGTACTCGAGGCCGTGGTCGCCCACGCCCTCGACGACCAGGGTGGCACCGGAGTTGCGGACGGCGAAGCGCTCGCCGGCCTTGCCGCGCAGGTGGACGCGGCCGCTGGTGGCGCCGTAGCCGATGGTGTTGCCGGCGATGACGTGGTTCTGCGCGTCGGCGCCGATGGCCGCGGCGTCGCGGGCCGGGCGGACGACGATGACGCCGCCGGACAGGCCCTTGCCGACGTAGTCGTTGGCGTCGCCCTCCAGGCGCAGGGTCACGCCCTTCGGCACGAAGGCGCCGAACGACTGGCCGGCGGAGCCGGTGAAGGTCACGTCGATGGTGCCCTCGGGCAGGCCCTCGCCGCGGTACTTCTTGGTCACCCGGTGGCCGAGCATGGTGCCGACCGTGCGGTTGACGTTGCGGATCGGCAGCTGGATCCGGACGGCCTCGCCGCGCTCCAGGGCGTCCTCGGCCAGCTCGATGAGCTGGTTGTCGAGGGCCTTGTCGAGCGAGTGGTCCTGCACGGTGGTGTTGTGCAGGGCCGCGCCCTCCGGCAGCTCGGGCACGTGGAACAGCGGCGCCAGGTCGAGGCCGGCGGCCTTCCAGTGGCCGATCGCGGCCTGGGCGTCGATGTGCTCGGCGTGGCCGACGGCCTCCTCGATCGAGCGGAAGCCCAGCTCGGCGAGGATCTCGCGGACCTCCTCCGCGATGAACTCGAAGAAGTTCACCACGAACTCCGGCTTGCCGGAGAAGCGGTCGCGCAGCACGGGGTTCTGGGTGGCGACGCCGACCGGGCAGGTGTCCAGGTGGCAGACGCGCATCATGATGCAGCCGGAGACCACCAGCGGGGCGGTCGCGAAGCCGAACTCCTCGGCGCCCAGCAGGGCGGCGATGACGACGTCGCGGCCGGTCTTCAGCTGGCCGTCGGTCTGCACGACGATGCGGTCGCGCAGGCCGTTCAGCAGCAGGGTCTGCTGGGTCTCGGCGAGGCCGAGCTCCCAGGGGCCGCCCGCGTGCTTGAGCGAGGTCAGCGGCGAGGCGCCGGTGCCGCCGTCGTGGCCGGAGACCAGCACCACGTCGGCGTGCGCCTTGGAGACGCCCGCGGCGACGGTGCCGACGCCGACCTCGGAGACCAGCTTCACGTGGATGCGGGCCTCGGGGTTGGCGTTCTTGAGGTCGTGGATCAGCTGGGCCAGATCCTCGATGGAGTAGATGTCGTGGTGCGGCGGCGGGGAGATCAGGCCGACGCCCGGGGTGGAGTGCCGGGTGCTGGCGACCCACGGGTACACCTTGTGGCCGGGCAGCTGGCCGCCCTCGCCGGGCTTGGCGCCCTGGGCCATCTTGATCTGGATGTCGTCCGCGTTGACCAGGTACTCGCTGGTGACGCCGAAGCGGCCGGAGGCGACCTGCTTGATCGCGGAGCGGCGCTCCGGGTCGTACAGGCGGTCCGGGTCCTCGCCGCCCTCACCGGTGTTGGACTTGCCGCCGAGGCGGTTCATCGCGATGGCGAGGGTCTCGTGCGCCTCGCGCGAGATGGAGCCGTACGACATGGCGCCGGTGGAGAACCGCTTGACGATCTCGGAGACCGGCTCGACCTCGTCGATCGAGATCGGGGTGCGGTCCTTGGCGTCCAGCTTGAACAGGCCGCGCAGCGTCATCAGGCGCTCGGACTGCTCGTTCACCCGGGAGGTGTACTGCTTGAAGATGTCGTACCGCTTGTTGCGGGTGGAGTGCTGCAGGCGGAAGACCGTGTCCGGGTCGAACAGGTGCGGCTCGCCCTCGCGGCGCCACTGGTACTCGCCGCCGATCTCCAGCGCGCGGTGCGCGGCCGGGATGCCGGAGGCCGGGTACGCCTTGGCGTGGCGGGCGGCGGTCTCCTTGGCGATCTCGTCCAGGCCGATGCCGCCGAGCTTGGTGGTGGTGCCGGCGAAGTAGCCGTCGACCAGCCCCTGGGAGAGGCCGATCGCCTCAAAGACCTGGGCGCCGCGGTACGAGGCCACGGTGGAGATGCCCATCTTCGACATGACCTTGAGCACGCCCTTGCCGAGCGCCTTGATCAGGTTCTTGATGGCCTTCTCGGGCTCGACGCCCTGGATGAAGACGCCCTGCGCGACCAGGTCCTCGACGGACTCCATCGCCAGGTACGGGTTGACCGCGCCGGCGCCGTAGCCGACCAGCAGCGCGACGTGGTGCACCTCGCGGACGTCGCCGGCCTCGACGATCAGGGACACCTGGGTGCGCTGCTTGGTGCGGATCAGGTGGTGGTGGATCGCGGAGGTGAGCAGCAGCGACGGGATCGGCGCGTGCTCGGCGTCCGAGTGGCGGTCGGAGAGGACGACGATGCGGGCGCCGTCGGCGATCGCGGCGTCGGCCTCGGCGGCGATCTCGGCCAGGCGGGTGGCGAGGCCGGCGCCGCCGGTCGACACCTTGTAGAGGCCGGACAGCGTGACGGCCTTCAGGCCGGGCTGGTCGCCGTCGGCGTTGATGTGGATCAGCTTGGCCAGCTCGTCGTTGTCGATCACCGGGAAGGTGATGCCGACGGAGCGGCAGTGCGAGGGCTGCGCGTCGAGCAGGTTGCCCTCGGGGCCGAGGTTGCTCAGCAGCGAGGTGACGAGCTCCTCGCGGATGGCGTCCAGCGGCGGGTTGGTGACCTGCGCGAAGAGCTGCACGAAGTAGTCGAACAGCAGGCGCGGCTTCTCGGAGAGCGCGGCGATCGGCGAGTCGGTGCCCATCGAGCCGAGCGCCTCGCCACCGGTCTTGGCCATCGGCGCCAGGATGACGCGCAGCTCCTCCTCGGTGTAGCCGAAGGTCTGCTGACGGCGGGTCACCGAGGCGTGGGTGTGGGCGATGTGCTCGCGCTCGGGGAGCTTGGCGAGCTGGATCTGCCCGGCGGCGACCCACTCCTCGTAGGGGTGCTCGCCGGCGAGGGCGGACTTGATCTCCTCGTCCTCGACGATGCGGCCCTCGGCCGTGTCGACCAGGAACATCTTGCCGGGCTGCAGGCGGCCCTTCTTGACGACCCGCTCCTGCTCGATGTCGAGCACGCCGACCTCGGAGGAGAGGACGACGAGGCCGTCCTCGGTGATCCAGTAGCGGGCGGGGCGCAGGCCGTTGCGGTCGAGGACCGCGCCGACCTGGGTGCCGTCGGTGAAGGTGACACAGGCCGGGCCGTCCCAGGGCTCCATCAGGTTGGAGTGGTACTGGTAGAAGGCGCGGCGGGCCGGCTCCATGGTGGCGTGGTTCTCCCACGCCTCCGGGATCATCATCAGCACGGCGTGCGGCAGCGAGCGGCCGCCGAGGTGGAGCAGCTCCAGGACCTCGTCGAAGGAGGCCGAGTCGGAGTGGTCCGGGGTGCAGATCGGGAAGATCCGGTCCAGGCCCCGGCCGTTGGCGTTCGCGGGGATGAGGTCGGTGGCGAGCTGGGACTCGCGGGCGGTCATCCAGTTCCGGTTGCCCTTGACCGTGTTGATCTCGCCGTTGTGCGCGACGAAGCGGTACGGGTGGGCGAGCGGCCAGCTCGGGAAGGTGTTGGTCGAGAACCGCGAGTGCACCAGGCCGACGGCGGAGGCGTAGAGCCGGTCCGACAGGTCGGGGAAGAAGGGCTCCAGCTGGCCGGTGGTCAGCATGCCCTTGTAGACGATGGTGCGGGCGGACAGCGACGGGAAGTAGACGCCGGCCTCGCGCTCGGAGCGCTTGCGGACGACGAAGGCGATCCGGTCGAGCTCAATGCCGGCCTTCTCGCCGTGCGACACGAAGAGCTGGCGGAAGCGCGGCATGACCGAGCGGGCGGTGGCGCCGAGCAGGTCCGGGGTGACCGGGACGTCGCGCCAGCCGAGGACGGTCAGGCCCTCCTCGGCGGCGACGGCCTCGACGGCCGCGACCGCGGCGGCGTCGGCGGCGTCCTCGTCGGGGAGGAAGGCGATGCCCACCGCGTAGGAGCCGGCGGCCGGCAGTTCGAAGGAGACCTTGCTGCGCAGGAAGGCGTCCGGGACCTGGGTCAGGATGCCCGCGCCGTCACCGGAGTCCGGCTCGGCGCCGGTGGCGCCGCGGTGCTCCAGGTTGCGCAGGACGGTCAGCGCCTGGTCGACGACAGTGTGGTCGGCGATGCCGGTCAGCGTGGCGACGAAACCGACGCCGCAGGCGTCGTGCTCGTTCCGCGGGTCGTACAGGCCCTGAGCAGCAGGTCGCGCATCCGGAACGAGCGCGTACGGGCGGCTGGCCTGCGCGGGCTCGTTGGCGGAGTGCATGGATGCAGACAGCATCGGCTCTCCCGTCGTCGTCTTGTGGCTTGGGAGCACACCGTCCGGCCGGGGGGCCGGAGGGGCTTGGTGCATTAAGGGACGACGTTGGCCCTCTGCGAATTTTCGTGCAGGTTACATGATGCCGGACATCTTGCGAAGTGGAACAAGGCGTCCACATGGCGGACATAACCCGCAGGTCAGCGGCGGTTACCGGCTAGTAGGACCGGCCCGGCGCAACGCGCAACGGTGCGCGTGTTTCCACCAGTGTGCCCAACGGTCGCGCGGGTGAAACAGAGCCGAAACGCCCTGGCCATGCACGCGCGCGCACTGCTCCTGCGATTCCATCCCGCACGACCGAGTGCCGGGATGGAATCGAGGGCCGGAAGCCGCCGCGGAGAGCGTAGAACAGGCATGGACCACCGGCCCATGTGTGGAACGTCACGCACCGCTCGGCATATCCATGCGGCGCGCTGTGGCATCGCACGAGGTCAGCCGAGCTGTCCACCGATGAGCCGGCCCAGCAGGAAGGTCAGTCCGGCGGCCGCACCGCCCAGCGCCAGCTGCCGCAGGCCGCTGAACCACCAGCTGCGCGCGGTCACCCGGGCGACCACGGCGCCGCACAGGAACAGGCCCAGCGCGGAGGCGATCAGCGCCGGCCAGAGCGCCGTCGCGCCCAGCAGGTACGGCAGCAGCGGCAGCAGCGCGCCCAGCGCGAAGCAGCCGAACGAGGAGGCGGCCGCGACCAGCGGCGAGGGCAGGTCGTCGGGGTCGACGCCCAGCTCCTCGCGGGCGTGCACGGCGAGGGTCTTCTCGGGGTCTCGGGAGAGCTGCCGGGCCACCTCGTGCGCCAGCTCCGGCTCCACGCCCTTGGCCACGTACAGCTGGGCGAGTTCGGCGAGCTCGCCGTGCGGGTTGCGGCGCAGCTCGATCCGCTCGGCCTCGATCTCCGCCTCCACCAGCTCGCGCTGGGAGGCGACCGAGGTGTACTCCCCCGCCGCCATCGAGAAGGCGCCGGCGGCGAGGCCGGCGAGACCGGTGAGGAGGACGGCGCTGCGGCCGGCGTCCCCGCCGACCACGCCGCTCACCAGGGCGAGGTTGGAGACCAGGCCGTCCATCGCGCCGAAGACGGCGGGCCGCAGCCAGCCGCCGTTCACGTCGCGGTGGTGCCCGTCCTCCGGGATGCGCGGCATCGGCTCCTCGGTGGCGGTCGGGTGTGTCACGGTGCTCATGGGTCAGGCCCCCCTGTCGGACGTCCCCCCTGCACAGCCGGGCACGGCGCCGTCGCCATGGGCCTGGGCAGGGTTGCCCGCAGGGCTCTACGGGTTCGAACGTAGCCCGTTGACCTGCGACTTTCCAGCAAAGTAAGGCTGTCCGAACATGCCGGCGGCCGCCCTCCACACGGGGTGGCGGGCGGCCGTCGGGCGGGCGTTCCGGCAGGTCAGACGGGGATCAGGCCGGCTGCTCCGGGGCGGCGTCGGCCGGCGAGGCGGTGCGCTCGGCGCCGCGGGTGCTGTCCGAGGAGCGGGACGGACCGTCCTCGGCCGCCTCCGCGCGGGCCGCCGGGTCGATGGAGTCCGGTGCCTCCCGGCCGGGGCGCAGCCGCGCGGACACCACCAGGTAGGCCACGGCGGCCACGAAGACCACGATCGAGGTCCAGTCGTTGAGGCGCAGGCCCAGGATGTGGTGCGCCTCGTCGATGCGCAGGTACTCGATCCAGAACCGGCCCACGGTGTACGCGGCGACGTACAGGGCGAAGGCCCGGCCGTGGCCGAGGGTGAAGCGGCGGTCGGCCCAGATCACCAGCAGGGCCACGCCGACGCACCAGAGCGACTCGTACAGGAAGGTGGGGTGGAAGACGCCCTCGATCACGGTGCCGTCCGACTCCACCTTGTGGATCTCCAGGCCCCAGGGCAGCGTGGTCGGCTTGCCGTACAGCTCCTGGTTGAACCAGTTGCCCCAGCGTCCGAAGGCCTGGGCGAGGGCGATGCCGGGCGCGATGGCGTCGGCGTAGGCGGGCAGCGGCACGCCGCGGCGGCGGCAGCCGATCCACGCACCGACCGCGCCGAGCGCGATCGCACCCCAGATGCCGAGGCCGCCCTCCCAGATCTTGAAGGCGTTCCACGGGTTCTTGCCGTCGCCGAAGTACAGCTGGTGATCGGTGATCACGTGGTACAGCCGGCCGCCGACCAGGCCGAAGGGCACGGCCCAGACGGCGATGTCGCCGACGGTGTGCTTGGCACCACCCCGGGCGACCCAGCGCTTGCTGCCGAGCCAGACCGCGACGACGACGCCGATGATGATGCAGAACGCGTAGGCGCGCAGCGGGACCGGCCCCAGGTAGAGGACGCCCCGCGACGGGCTCGGGATGTATGCGAGATCCATGGCAGGGTCGACGCTACCGTGTCCCGGCCGCCGGATCGGCACCGGCGCGGGTCACAGCTTCCGAACGGTCGCGGGGCGCCCGGGTCGGGCGGCCGGTCAGGGGGTGGCCGCGGCGCTCGTGGCCTGGGCCGCGGGCGATCCGGTGGTGCCGAGCTTCTTGCCCTGGTTGGCCTCGTCGACCCACTTCACGAGGTTCTCCGGGGAGATCTGCTCGTCGCCCTTCTTCGGGTAGATCGGGGTGCCGTTCAGCGTCAGGGTCGGCGTGGACTTGAAGCCGGACTTGTCGAAGTCCTGCTGGACGGCGGAGACCCAGTCGCCGTACTTGTTGTCGTTGACGCAGGCCCGGAAGGCCGGGGTGTCCAGGCCGGGGGCCTGCTGGGCGAGGTCGATCAGGGCCGCCTTGTCGCCGTAGGTGTCGGCGGTCTCCGGCGGCTGGTTCTTGTAGAGGACGTCGTGGTAGGCGCGGAACTTGCCGGCGTCCTGCGCGCAGGCGAGGGCGTTGGCGCCGTACTTGGAGCCCTTGCCGCCGAGCGAGCGGTCGATGAACGACACGATGTGGTAGTTCACGGCGAGCTTGCCCGCGTCCTCCAGCTCGTTAACGGTCTGGGCGAAGGCCTGCTCGAAGCTGCCGCAGGCGGGGCAGCGCGGGTCCTCGTAGACGGTGAGCACGGAGGGGGCGTCGGCGGCGCCGGAGGGGATGACGAGGTTCTTCTCGCCGATGGTGCCGGTGGGGGCGGCGGTCGGCGTCTCCGGCGTGGAGCGCTCGTTCTGCACGATCACACCGGTGACGACCGCGGCGGCGATCACCGCGACCGCGACGCCGGCGACGATCAGCTGCTTCTTGCGGCGGCCACGGGCCTCGTCGGCGGCACGCTGCTGCAGCATGCGCTCGCGGGCTGTGCGCTTTCCTTCTCGGTTCTTGTCGCTCATGGGTGCTGTTTCCAAGGCCGTGTCCGGGTCGTCGGAGGGATGCGGGGTGTCCGCGGGGTCGGGGGTGCGGGCGCAGGTCGGGGGCCGTGCGGGGGCGGCGCGGGTCGGTGTCAGGCGGCGAGCCAGGAGTCGACGGAGAACTTCGTCCTCGGCCGGAAGACCAGCCAGAGGGCGAGCAGCAGGAAGCCGGTGTCGCGGAGGATCTCCCGGAAGTACTCCGTCTTGGACGCGTCGACCGTGCCGCCGCCGCCGAAGCATCCGCAGTCGATGGAGATGCCGCGGGCCCAGGCCGAGGCGATGCCCGCGATGAAGGTGAGCAGCAGCAGGGCGGAGACCGCGGCGACCAGCCTCGTGCCGAGGCCGATCAGCAGCAGCAGGGCGAGTGCGAGCTCCAGGAACGGCAGGCCGTAGCCGACCGGCTTGACCAGGGACTCGGGCAGGATCTCGTAGGCGCGGACGGCCTGGGCGGCCTCCGCCGGGTCGGAGATCTTGGCGAGCCCGGCCCAGCCCCAGACCACGGCGAGCCCGAGCCGGGCGGCCAGGCCGATCCATTCGGCGGCGGGCCCGGAGAGCAGCCGGCGGAGCCCTCCGTCGGCGTGCGGCCGGATCGTCTGCGGACTGGCCATGGCTCTCCCCCTGGGCATGTGCGGCTCCGCACGGCGCCGCGCGGCGCTGTACGGACTCGGTGCGGCGGGCCGCGGCGGGCGGCCCCTGACGGATGAACCGTAGAGGAAGAGGTACGGTTCCTCCGCATTAGCGAATTAAGCCGAAAGGGTGAGATTTTCGCTGCTGATGTCCGGCTTGTTCTAACGGGTCTGACGATCCGTCCGGCCGCAGCGGCCGCCCGGCGTGTCGGGGCCGGCGGACGGACGGCCGTGGTGGCCCGCCGCCGGGCCGTCGAGCTCGGCGAGGCCCGCCGCGGCGGCGGTGCAGGGCTGCTCGGCGCGGTCGGCCTGTTCGGCACCGCGTCTGGCCAGCGCCTCCCCCGCCGAGGTCTGCACCGCGAGGGCCGCGCCGAGCGCGAGGGCGGCGCCCGCCGCACGGATCAGGACGGCGCGGTGCAGGAACGGCACGGGCGGGCCTCTCGACGGTCTGGGCGGTTGCAGGGTGCACGAACCACGGAGTGCGGACGGCACCCTCAACCCGTCCCTCCGCTCAACGCGGGTCAATCGCGCGCGATGCGCACAGGGCCCGCTCTCCACTCGTCCGGGTGAACCGAACGCGCAACGGGAGCACTCCGGGAGGCGCCCGGGAACGCCGGCGGCCCGCCGCCTCGGGCGAGGCGGCG
>NZ_BAAALD010000023.1:0-52648 GCF_039528095.1 Kitasatospora arboriphila | reverse complement strand
GCCCCCCCCCCCCCACCCCGCCCCCCCCCCCCCCCCCCCCCCCCGGGCGGCCCGTCGGACGGTACGGGCGGTGCGGCTACCGGCGGCGGACTCCGGCCGCGAGGTCGGCGGCGAGCGCCCGCACGGCGTCCAGCGCCGCGGCGGTGTCGCCGTCGGCGTCCAGGATGCGCTGGACGAAGGCCGAACCGACGATCACGCCGTCGGCGAAGCCCGCGACCTCGGCGGCCTGGTCGGCGGTGGAGACGCCGAGGCCGACGCAGACCGGCAGGTCGGTGGTGGCCCGGGTGCGGGCGACCAGGTCCTCGGCGAGGTTGCCGACCTGGGCCCGGGTACCGGTGACGCCCATGACCGCGGCGGCGTAGACGAAGCCGGAGCCGGCCGCGGTGACCTCGGCGAGGCGGGCGTCCTTGCTGCTGGGAGCGACCACGAACACGGTGTCCAGACCGTGTTCGCCCGCCGCCTTGCGCCACTCCTCGGACTCTTCGACCGGCAGGTCGGGCAGGATGCAGCCCGCTCCGCCGGCCGCCGCCAGGTCGGCGGCGAACCGGGCGACGCCGTAGCGGTCGACCGGGTTCCAGTAGGTCATGACCAGGACGGCCGCCTCCGGGTGGGCGGCCGCGACCTCGGCGACGGTGTGCAGCACGTCCTTGATCCGGACGCCGCCGCGCAGCGCGATGTCGTCGGCGGTCTGGATGGTCGGGCCGTCCAGCACCGGGTCGGAGTGCGGCAGGCCGATCTCGACGACGTCGCAGCCGCCCTCGATCAGGGCGTCGACCGCGGCGATGCCGCCGTCGACGGTCGGGAAGCCGGCCGGCAGGTAGCCGATCAGGGCGGCGCGGCCCTCCGCCTTGGCCGCGGCCAGGACGCTGCTGAGCTTGGATGCCATGGTCAGTTGCCCTCGCCGCTCTCGGTGGTCGCCTGGTCGTAGAGGCCGAAGTACTCGGCTGCGGTGTGCATGTCCTTGTCGCCGCGGCCGGAGAGGCTGACGAGGATCGTCGCCTCCGGGCCGAGCTCGCGGCCGAGCTCCAGGGCGCCGGCCAGCGCGTGGGCGCTCTCGATGGCCGGGATGATGCCCTCGGTGCGGGACAGAAGCCGCAGCGCCTGCATGGCGGCGTCGTCGGTGACCGGGCGGTACTCGGCGCGGCCGGTGTCCTTGAGCCAGGCGTGCTCGGGGCCGACGCCGGGGTAGTCCAGGCCGGCCGAGATGGAGTGCGACTCGATGGTCTGGCCGTCCTCGTCCTGCAGGACGTAGGTGCGCGAGCCGTGCAGCACGCCGGGGTCGCCCTTGGTGAGGGTGGCGGCGTGGCGCGGGGTGTCGGCGCCCTCGCCGGCCGCCTCGCAGCCGATCAGGCGGACGCCGGCGTCCGGGATGAACTCGTGGAAGATGCCCATCGCGTTGGAGCCGCCGCCGACGCAGGCGACGACCGCGTCGGGCAGCCGGCCGATGCGCTCCAGGACCTGCTCGCGGGCCTCGACGCCGATCACCCGGTGGAAGTCGCGGACCATCATCGGGAAGGGGTGCGGGCCGGCGACGGTGCCGAACAGGTAGTGGGTGGAGTCGACGTTGGCGACCCAGTCGCGGAACGCCTCGTTGATGGCGTCCTTGAGGGTGCGGCTGCCGGACTTCACGGCGACGACCTCGGCGCCGAGCATCCGCATCCGGGCGACGTTCAGCGCCTGGCGCCGGGTGTCGACCTCGCCCATGTAGATGGTGCAGTCGAAGCCGAACAGCGCGCAGGCGGTGGCGGTGGCCACGCCGTGCTGGCCGGCGCCGGTCTCGGCGATGATCCGGGTCTTGCCCATCCGCCGGGTGAGCAGGGCCTGGCCCAGCACGTTGTTGATCTTGTGCGAGCCGGTGTGGTTCAGGTCCTCGCGCTTGAGCAGGATGCGCGCGCCGCCGGCCTCGGCGGAGAACCGCCGGACGTCGGTCAGCGGGCTGGGCCGGCCGGTGTAGTCCTTGAGCAGCGCGTCGAGCTCGGCGGCGAAGGCCGGGTCGGTCTTGGCCTTCTCGTACTCCTCGGCGACCTGCTCGACGGCGGCGACCAGCGCCTCCGGGATGAAACGGCCGCCGTAGGCGCCGAAGTAGCCGCGCGCGTCCGGGACGTGGGCGCCCGGCAGGTAGTCCTTCTCGGACATGGTGAAGCGTCCTTCTGGGTCGATGGGATGACAGGAGGAACGGCCGCTCAGCGGCCGTGCGTCCTGCGCCATCGACGGCCCGGCACCTGGCCGGGCTCGCAGCCGATCACGTAGCGCACCCGCCGCCCCAGCACCCGGCGTGCGGGCGCGCGGCAGCCGCGGGGGCGGCAGCCGGGGGCGAGGCGGGAGGCGAGTTTCACGGCAGCGGTCAGCCCTTGTGGCGGAGGGCCGGGTGGGCGCCGGCGGCGACCAGGTCGGCCACCGCGGCCTTCGGGTCCCTGCCGGTCACCAGGGACTCGCCGACCAGCACCGCGTCGGCGCCGAGGTTGGCGTACTGGATGACGTCGAGCGGGCCGCGGACACCGGACTCGGCGACCTTGACGATCCCGGCCGGGATCGCGTCGACCACGTTGCCGAAGGTGTTGCGGTCCACCTCGAGGGTCTTGAGGTTGCGGGCGTTCACACCGATGATCTTCGCTCCGGCGTCCACCGCGCGGGCGATCTCCTCCTCGTCGTGCACCTCGACCAGCGGGGTGAGCCCGATCGACTCGGCCCGCTCGACGAGCGAGACCAGGGCCGGCTGGTCCAGGGCCGCGACGATCAGCAGCGCGAGGTCGGCGCCGTGCGCGCGGGCCTCCCACAGCTGGTACGCGGTGACGATGAAGTCCTTGCGGAGCACCGGGGTGTCGACCGCGGCACGGACCGCGTCGAGGTCCGCGAGGGAGCCGCCGAAGCGGCGCTGCTCGGTCAGCACGCTGATCGCGGCGGCGCCGCCGGCCGCGTAGTCCAGCGCCAGGGCGGCGGGATCGGCGATGGCCGCCAGTGCGCCCTTGGAGGGGCTGGAGCGCTTGACCTCGCAGATCACCCGGACGCCGTCGCCGCGCAGCGCGGCCACGCCGTCCTTGGCCACCGGCGCCTTGGCGGCGAGCTCCTTGAGCTCGTCCAGGGACACCTGGGCCTGTCGCTCGGCGAGGTCCTCACGGACCCCGTCGATGATCTCGTCGAGCACACTCACGCGAGCGCCCCCATGTCGTCTTATGGCTGGGTGCCGGGAGGTGCGGAGGACTCCGGACCCGCCCGGCCTGGCTGTGCGGTCAAAAACCTCGGGGGGCGTTTCGCACGAACCGGTGAGGATGGTGTGCAGACGCGCCCCCGTTGGCCCTTCGATGGTATCGGGCGCCGGGGGCGCAAGGCGCATCCGCCCGGCGCGCGTCTCGCGGAGCGGACCGCACGGCGGCGGGCGGGCGGCGCCGGACGGCGGGCGGGCCGGACGGCGCCGACAGCACGGGACGGCCAGGTCAAACCAGTGGCGGTGCCAGGCCGGCGCCCGCGGGCAGGTTGCGCAGCACGGTGAAGACCACCAGTGCCACGGCCAGCAGCACCGTCTGCGGAAGGGTGACGACGAACCTCGGCGGTGCGCCGCCGGTGACGGCGGACCACAGCCAGCGGAGCCAGAACACCGCGGCGGCCACGGCCAGCACCATGACCAGCAGGTTGTCGTGGCCGGCCGCGTTCAGGTCGCCGTGGGTCAGCGCGTGCACGCAGCGCAGGCCGCCGCAGCCCGGGCAGAACCAGCCGGTGGCCTGCAGCACCGGGCAGGTCGGGTAGTGGCCCGGCGCATTGGGGTCGACGGCGGCGACGTACGCGGTGGGCAGCCCGACGGCCACCAGCGCAGCCAGCGGGCGGGCCAGCCGGCGGCCGAGCGGCACGGGGAGGACGGGAGCGTTCACGCCGCCGATTCTCCTCCCCCGGCCGCCGCGGCCGGCGCAGGGCCGCGCGGCGACCGTGGCGTGCCGGACGTGCGCGCGCCCCCGGTCACGACGGGTGACCGGGGGCGCGGCGCTGCGGCGCAGGTGTGGCGCAGGTGTCAGGCGGCGCTGACCGGGGTGCGCTCCTCGGCGGCCGGGACGGCGGCGGGAGCGAAGTTGGTGCTGGGCTGCTTGCCCATGCCGGCCATCGACATCGCCTTGCCGACCACGCCGGCGGCCACCACGATCACCAGGCCGACCACGACGAGCAGCACGTTGGGGATGATCATGGCGACGCCGCTGACCGTGAAACCGATGAAAGCGATGGTCACGCCGGTCCAGGCGGCGGGAGTGTGGCCGTGCGCTGCTGCCGACATCTGCTGGTGCTCCTTGTTCTCCGGATCCCGGCCGGGCACCTCGGGGCGCTCGACGGGTTGACCCTTCCATTGTGCCGGGCCCTCACGCCCGTCCCCAAGGCGGGCCCCGGGTCAGTCGGTGGGATCTTCGCCACGGTCGAGGGCCTTCCACAGCTCCGCGGACCGGTCGGTGGGCCGCGGCCTGGCGGCCGCCTTCGCGGTCGGGGCCTCGTAGCGGGCGCCCATCGCCGGCCAGCCGCGGCCGGAGCGGACGGTCAGCAGCCCGGCGAGGGCCAGCAGCACACCGCCGGCGGCGGCCACCCAGGGCCAGAGGGTCCGGCTGATCTGCTCGGCCTGGGCGCCGGCCAGCGCGAGGCGCCCGGCGGCCTCGGCGTCCAGCCCGGCGGTGTCGGTGACGCCGATCACCGCACCGGCGACCACGCCGAGACCGGCCAGCACGGCGAGCACGCCGACCGCCGTCCGGGCGGCGCCGCGCACGGCGAAGACCGCGACGGCCGCGGCCAGCCCGGTCAGGGCGAGCCCGGTGGGCAGACCGGTCAGCCGGGAGCCGGTGGCGCTGACCGCCAGGCGGCCGCCCGCCGTCCCGGCGACCACGCCCTCGGCCCAGGTCCGGCCGACGGAGGTCAGGACGAGCAGGGCGCCGACCGCGGTCAGCAGCAGCATCAGGACGAGCGAGCGGCGGTCGGTCTTCGGTGCGGGAGAACTCACCCGACCAGTGTCGCCGACGGCCCGCACGGGCCGGACGCCCGGGTCCCGGTACGGGGGCTCAGGGGGCCGCTCGGACGGCCGGTTCGGGGGCGCGTGGGGACACGCCCTACGCCGGTTCGCGGGGGAAGCCGCCGGTGGCGACGACCAGTGTCCGCCCGGGCAGCTGCACGGGCAGGTCCTCGCCGAACGGCACCCGCTCGGCCAGGTGGTAGGCGCCGGCGGGCTGCGGGTCGGAGTGCACGGTGCAGACGCCCTCGGCCGGGTCGACCACCACGTACAGCGGGACGCCGTGCCCGGCGTACCGGCGCAGCCGTTCGACGAGGCCGCCGTGCGGGCCCGCCGCCGGGACGACCTCCAGCACCGCTTCGAGGTCCGGCCAGGCCCAGTGGCCGCGGTTGTCGGGCCGCGCGCCGTCGGCGACCACCACCAGGTCGGGGGCGCGGCCGGGGCGGGCGGCGGGGAGGTCCAGTGCCGCGTCGGGGACGGCGCGGCCGCGGCCCGCCAGCTGGTCCTCGACCTGCCGAGCGGCGTCGAGGACGATCGCCCGGCGGGCCGCACCGCGGGGGCTCACGACGGCCCTCCCGTCCGCGGCCCGGTCGGCGCGGACGCGGCGGGCACGGTCATGGCGGTGGCGGTCATGGCGGTGCCTCCCTCCGCGGGATCGACCACCTCACGATACCGGCGGTCGCAGGGTGTTGGCGGTGGCCACGGCGCGCAGCACGGCGGCCGCCTTGTTGCGGCACTCGGTGTCCTCGGAGTGCGGGTCGGAGTCCGCGACCACGCCGGCGCCGGCCTGCACGTAGGCGGTGCCGTCGCGGAGCACCGCGGTGCGGATCGCGATCGCGGTGTCCGAGTCGCCGGCGAAGTCCAGGTAGCCGACGCAGCCGCCGTACAGGCCGCGGCGGGTGGGCTCCAGCTCCTCGATGATCTGCATGGCGCGCGGCTTGGGGGCGCCGGAGAGGGTGCCGGCGGGGAAGCAGGCGGTGAGCACGTCGAAGGCCGTCCGTCCCTCGGCGACCCGGCCGGTGACGGTGGAGACGATGTGCATGACGTGGCTGTAGCGCTCGACCGACATGAAGTCGACGACCTCGACGCTGCCCGGCTCGCAGACCCGGCCGAGGTCGTTGCGGCCGAGGTCGACCAGCATCAGGTGTTCGGCGCGCTCCTTGGGGTCGGCGAGCAGCTCGGCGGCGAGCTCGGCGTCCTCGTGCGGGGTGGCGCCGCGGTGCCGGGTGCCGGCGATCGGGTGCACCATCGCCTCGCCGCCGCTGACCTTGACCAGTGCCTCCGGGCTGGAGCCGACCACGTCGAAGCCGCCCTCGGCGGTGCCGTCCGGCCCGGGGAAGCGGAAGAGGTACATGTAGGGGCTGGGGTTGGTGGTGCGCAGCACCCGGTACACGTCGAGCGCGGAGGCCGGGCAGGGCGCCTCGAAGCGCTGCGAGGGCACCACCTGGAAGGCCTCGCCGGCCCGGATCCGCTCCTTGATCGTCTCGACGGCCGCCCGGTACGGCGCGCCGCCGAACGGCGAGTGCGCCTCGGCGGCGGTCGGGGTGAAGGTGGCCAGGCCCGGGTCGACCGGCTTCAGGAGGCCGGCCTCCATGGCGTCGAGGCGGGCGACCGCGTCGGCGTACGCCTCGTCCACGCCGCTCGCCAGGTCGTTGTGGTTGACCGCGTTCGCGATCAGCAGCACGGTGCCGTCGACGTGGTCGAGGACGGCGAGGTCGGTGGCGAGCAGCAGGGTGAGCTCGGGGAGCTTCAGGTCGTCCGGAGTGAGGTTCGGCAGCTTCTCCAGCCGGCGGACGACGTCGTAGCCGAGGTAGCCGACCATGCCGCCGGTGAGCGGCGGCAGGCCGTCGTCGGTGTGCCGCGGGGTGTGCAGGGCGGCGAGGGCGGCGCGCAGCACCTCCAGCGGGTCGCCGGCGGTGGGGATGCCGACCGGCGGGGTGCCGTGCCAGCGGGCGTTGCCGTCCGGGCCGGCGGTGAGGGTGGCGGCGCTGCGGACGCCGACGAAGGAGTACCGGGACCAGCTCCGGCCCTGCTCGGCGGACTCCAGCAGGAAGGTGCCGGGCCGCTCGCCGGCGAGGCTGCGGTACAGCCCGATCGGGGTGAGGCCGTCCGCGAGGAGCCTGCGGGTGACGGGGATGACCCGGGTGTCGGCGGCGAGCTTGCGGAAGACCTCGAGATCCATGGGAGCGGGCACCGTTCGGAGGAGGAGGGGCGGGCTGCTGACTGGTCGTGCGGGCGCCGGGAACGCCGGGGGCCGGGAGGGGCTAGGCGACGGGCAGGACGTCGGCGTCGAAGCAGGTGCGGTCGCCCGTGTGGCAGGCGGCGCCGGTCTGGTCGACCTTCACCAGCAGGGTGTCGCCGTCGCAGTCCAGCGCGACGGAGACCACCCGCTGGACGTGGCCGGAGGTGTCGCCCTTCACCCAGTACTCGTTGCGGCTGCGGCTCCAGTAGGTGCAGCGGCCGGTCGTCAGGGTGCGGTGCAGCGCCTCGTCGTCCATCCAACCCAGCATCAGCACCTCGCCGGTGTCGTACTGCTGTGCGATGGCGGGGAGCAGGCCGTCGGCGGTGCGCTTGAGCCGGGCGGCGACGGCGGCGTCCAGGGCGGTGCTGCCGGGGGCTGCGGGAGTGGTGGACATGCGGACCATTCTCGCAGCTCCCGCCCGGCACGGTGATCGGTGTTCGGGGAGTGGTCAGGAGTCGTCGCCCTGCGGTCCCTCCGGGCGCCGGCCCGCGGGCGGTCAGCCGGCGCCGGGGCTCTCACAGCCCTCCGGCCAGACCACCCTGACGTCCAGGCCCGCCCGCTGCGCCTGCGCCACCACCCGGGCCGGTTCGCTGCCGGGACGGCCGTCCCAGACCGCGATCAGCTCGTCCACCATGCCGACCAGCGCCGGGCCGGTGTCCTCACCGGGTCCGCCGGCCCCGGCCGCGGCCAGCCGGTGCACGGCGTTCGCCGCGTTCAGCAGTCCGCGGCGGGTGTCGCGGCAGCCCTCCCCCGTGAAGGCGCCCGCCCTGGCCTCCGCCGCTGACAGCACCACCTCGATCCGTCCGCCGTGGTCGAGGACGGACTGCGCGAACCAGGTGTCCGGCCCGGGCCGCAGCCGGCCGACGCCGACCAGGTCGTAGGCGCCGTGCGCGGTGACGAGTTGCCAGAGTTCGCCCCGGACGAGCATCTCGGTCAGGTCCGAGAGGCGTTCGTGCCCGATGATTCCGACTCGCATGAGAAGTTGACCCCTTGTACGGGTCGTGCCGCCCCCAGCGTACCCATCGCCGCCGGGCCGGCCGCGACCGATGCCGGAGCAGCAGACGACGGGCCCGACACGGGCCGGGAACCGAGGACGGGATGATCGTGGCCTTCTCCGTCACGCCGCTGGGCGTGGGCGAGGACGTCGGCAAAGCGGTGGCCGCGGCCGTGAAGGTGGTCCGCGACAGCGGGCTGCCCAACCGGACGGACGCGATGTTCACCAGCATCGAGGGCGAGTGGGACGAGGTGATGCCGGTGGTCCGGGCGGCGATCGAGGCGGTGAAGGCCTACACCAACCGGGTCAGCACCGTGATCAAGATCGACGACCGGGTCGGAGTGAGCGGCGGACTGACCGCCAAGGTCGAGAGCGTGGAGCGGCACCTCGCGGCGCTGGAGGAAGGCGGCGGCGAGTAGCGGTGATCCGCTGACGGCCGGCCCGGTGGCGGGCCAGAATGGGCGGAGAGCCGAGGGGGGTCGGGGTGGAGCAGGGGCGCAGGCGGGCCGCCGTGGCGGTGGCCTCCGCAGTGGTGCTGGCGGTCGTGCTGGCGGTGGTGCTGTGGCCGGACGGCGGCCACCGGGCCGCCCCTCCCCCGCCCGCCCCGAGCAGCGCCCCGCCCAGCCCGTCGCCGAGCCCCGTGAAGAACCTGCCGTACCCGTGGTTCACCCCCGGGACGTGCTTCGACCACCCGCAGCTCAGCGAGGTGATCACGCGCGCCGAGGAGCGGCCCTGCGAGCAGCAGCACGACGGCGAGGCGATCGCCGACGTCCTGCTCCCCGAGGGGCTCACCAGCGACGTGCAGATCGGGCGGGCGATGCGGGAGCTGTGCGCGGCGCCGCTCGCCGAGCGGCAGCAGCGGCAGGGCGGCGGCGGGCCGTACTACGGCTTCCCGCTGGGGCCGTACCTGCAGTACTACAAGCAGGGCATGCGGGACGCGACCTGCACGATGACGATCAGCAACCGCCAGCACGGCCCCAAGTTGACGGGCCATCTGCACTGACGGGGAGAGTCGACATCAGGGGTGCGTGGGGCGCCGCCCGGCCGAAGGCGGGGGGAACTGCGCGGTCCGGGGTGGCCCGAGCAGCGATTCGGGCCGGCCCGAACCACGGCCTCACCGCCCCCCGGACCGCGCAGTTCCCCGCGCCCCTCGGGGGTGCTGCCCCCTGGGCTGCTGCCCCCTAGGAGCCGGCCTCACATCCGGACGAGGCCGAGCTGGCGCATCATCGACATGTTGTCCCAGTTCCACCAGCCCTCACAGGCCATCCCGTCCCGGAAGCGGAAGACGGTCATGCCGGTCATCTCGACCCGCTTGTTGGTGGCGGGCAGGCCCATGAAGTCGCCCTTGTGCATGCCGCTGAAGCTCCACATGGTGGCGACCCGGTCGCCGTCGGCCATCTGGCTGTCGATGGTGAAGTTCATGTCGAAGGCTTCGAGGTAGCCGGCGCACTTCTCCCGGATGGCCTCGCGCCCCATCGCGTCCGTCTCGTCGGCGATGTCGTGGTCGTGGTAGTCCTCGGTGAGGAGTTCGTCGAAGACGCTGAGGTCGCCGGCGGACATTCGCTGCATCAGCTGTCGGACGGCGGCCTTGTTGAGCTGGTCGTCGCGGACGATGTCGAGGTCGGTGAAGGTGGGCGGCTCGTCGCAGAGCGCGACCATCTCGTGGAAGATCCGGTCGGTCTCGGGGAGTTTCGAGTTCCGCATCGCCTCCTCGTAGGACGGGAACTCGACGATCTCGACGACGTGCCGGGCGTCCGAGCGGTCGGCGCCGACCATCGAGTGGGTGGCCGTGCGGCGGCCGCGGGTCTGCTCGATCCAGCTGTCCATCAGCCGGTTCAGGTCGTCGACCTTGTCGGTCCTGCACTCGATGAGCTGGACGAACGTCATGATGCACCTCCGGGTGGCTCCGCCCCTTGGCCATAGATCGTCCGCCGACCGCCGCACCCTCGGATTTCTTACGATCCTCCGGGTCCGCCCCGCGGGCAAGGCGCGCCGGGGCCGCCGCCTAGGGTGGTGGGCATGACGAAGCATGCGCGGGGGGAACGGGAGCGGCTGGCGGACCTGCTGGCGGCGGCCGGGCCGCAGGCGCCGACGCTCTGTGCGGGGTGGACGACCGCGGACCTGGCGGCGCACCTGGTGCTCCGGGAGCGGCGGCCGGACGCGGCGGCGGGGATCAGGATCGGCCCGCTGGCGGGGTGGACGGAGCGGGTGCAGCGCGGCTACGCCCGGCGCCCGTACGAGGAGCTGGTCGCCCTGTTCAGGTCGGGCCCGCCGGCGCTGTCGCCGTTCGCGCTGCCGGGCGCGGACGAGGCGGCCAACGTGGTCGAGTACTTCGTGCACGCGGAGGACGTCCGGCGGGCGGGCGAGGGCTGGCGGCAGGAGGAGGTCGCGGCGCCGCTGGCGGACGCGCTGTGGCAGCGGCTGCCGATGCTGGCCCGGCTGGAGGCGGGGCGCAGGACCCCGGTGCGGCTGGTGCTGGAGCGGCCGGACGGGCGGAGCTGCACGGTGGCGCACCGGACGGGGCCGACGGTGCACCTGACCGGCGAGCCGGGCGAGCTGGTGCTCTTCGCGTTCGGGCGCGGGGCGCGCACCTCGCTGTCGGTGCGCGGGGCGGAGACCGCGGTGGCCGCACTGCGACGCGTGCTTCCGCTGCCGGGACCGCGCTGACCTGCGGCGACGTGGCCGGTTCGGTGAGCGTCGCGCGATTGTCAGTGGCGCCGGTCACACTGACTGGTGGCCGCGGCGAAGCGTCTCCGCGCCCGGCGGAGCGGCCCGGCCACCACCCTCGAAGGGGCGCACCACGATGCTCACCACGGAGTTCCGGACGGGCTCTCCCTGTTGGCTCGACCTCGGGAGCCCGGACATCCCCGCGACCGCCGCGTTCTACGGCACGGTCTTCGGCTGGACGTTCCAGTCGCTGGGCGAGGAGGCCGGCAACTACGGCTTCTTCCAGCAGGCGGGCAGGACGGTCGCGGCCGTCGGCCCGCTGACGGAGGAGGGCTCGTCCCCGGCGTGGACGCTGTACTTCCGCACGCCGGACGCGGACGCCACGGCGAAGGCGGCCGAGCAGCACGGCGGCACCGTCCGCGCCGAGCCGTTCGACGTGATGTCCGACGGGCGGATGGCGCAGCTGTCCGACCCGGCGGGCGTGCAGTTCGCGATCTGGCAGCCGGGCGAGACGCAGGGCCTGGACGCCGTCACCGAGGCCAACACCTTCTGCTGGGCCGAGCTGCACACCGCGGACCCGGCCGCGGCGACGGCGTTCTACCAGGCGCTGTTCGGCTGGCGCACGGAGACGGTGGAGATGCCGGGGATGGCGTACACGGTGTACTCCACGGCGGAGGGCGGCACCGAGCGGGAGACGTCGTTCGGCGGTGTCGCGCCGCTGCAGAGCCCCGACGAGCCGGTGCGCTGGGTGCCCTACTTCGAGGTCACCGAGGTGGACGCGGTGCTCGGCCGGGCGGAGCACGCGGGCGGCCGGGTGGTGATGCCGGGCATGGACGTGCCGGGCGTCGGTCGGCTGGGCTGGGCGACGGACCCGCACGGCGCGGTCTTCGCGATCATCAAGAGCGAGATGCCGTAGCACCGGGCCGGCGTCCTCCGGGGCCTGGTGCGCCGACGGCGGCGCGTCCGGCCCCGGAGGAAGGGTTCAGCGGACGGGGTGACCGGACTCCCGCAGGGCGTCCTTGACCTGGCCGATGGTCAGGTCGCCGAAGTGGAAGACGGAGGCGGCGAGCACCGCGTCGGCGCCGGCGTCGACGGCCGGGGCGAAGTCGGCGAGCTTGCCGGCGCCGCCGGAGGCGATGACCGGGACGGCCACGTTCTTGCGGACGGCGCGGATCATCTCCAGGTCGTAGCCGTCCTTGGTGCCGTCGGCGTCCATCGAGTTGAGCAGGATCTCGCCGGCGCCCAACTCGGCGGCGCGGACGGCCCATTCGACGGCGTCGAGGCCGGTGCCGCGGCGGCCGCCGTGGGTGGTGACCTCGAACCCGGAGGGCGTCACGGTGCCTTCGGGGGCGCGCCGGGCGTCCACCGAGAGGACGAGCACCTGGCGGCCGAAGCGCTCGGCGATCTCGCGGATCAGCTCGGGGCGGGCGATCGCGGCGGTGTTGACGCCGACCTTGTCCGCGCCGGCCCGCAGCAGCTTGTCGACGTCGTCGGCGGTGCGGACGCCGCCGCCGACGGTGAGCGGGATGAAGACCTGCTCGGCGGTACGGCGCACCACGTCGTAGGTGGTCTCCCGGTCACCGGAGGAGGCCGTGATGTCCAGGAAGGTCAACTCGTCGGCGCCCTGGGCGTCATAGGCCTTGGCGAGTTCCACCGGGTCGCCGGCGTCGCGCAGGTTCTGGAAGTTGACGCCCTTGACGACCCGTCCGGCGTCGACGTCCAGGCAGGGGATGACACGTACTGCGAGGCTCACTGCTTGCCTTCCAAGGAGGTTGCGAGTCCGGGACGGTGGGCCTCGACCTCGACCTCGACCATCATCCGGGAGTCGATCAGGCCCTGGACGACGACCATGGTCGCCACCGGGCGGATCGCGTCGAAGAGCTTCTTGTGCGCCCGGCCGACCTCGTCGCAGTCCCGGATGTGGGTGATGAACATCCGGGTGCGGACGACGTCGTCCACGGAGAGTCCGAACTCCGCGAGGGCCTTGAAGGCGACCTCGAACGCCGCGAGGGTCTGGGTGTACGGGTCGCCCTCGTGCTGGACCATTCCGCCCTCGAACGCGGTGGTGCCGGCCACGAGGACGGTGTCCCCGACCGCGACCGCCCGGGAGTAGCCGAACTGGTCCTCCCAGGGGGAGAATCCGGACACACGCTGCGGGCGTTTCGCGGCCGGGACCTCGGTCATCGGGACACCGCCTCCAGGGCCTCTTCGAGGGTGAACTTCTGCTCGTAGAGGGCCTTGCCCACAATCGCGCCCTCGACACCCTCGCCGGTGAGGGTGGCGATGGCGCGCAGGTCGTCCAGCGAGGAGACGCCGCCGGAGGCGACCACGGGCTTGTCGGTGGCGGCGCAGACGTTGCGCAGCAGCTCCAGGTTGGGGCCGGTGAGGGTGCCGTCGCGGTTGACGTCGGTGACGACGTAGCGGGCGCAGCCCTCGGAGTCGAGGCGGGCGAGGACCTCGTAGAGGTCGCCGCCGTCGCGGGTCCAGCCGCGGCCGCGCAGGGTGGTGCCGACGACGTCCAGGCCGACGGCGATCTTGTCGCCGTGCTCGGCGATGACCTTGGCGACCCACTCGGGGGCCTCCAGGGCGGCGGTGCCGAGGTTGACCCGGGTGCAGCCGGTGGCGAGGGCGGCGGCGAGCGACTCGTCGTCGCGGATGCCGCCGGACAGCTCGACCTTGATGTCGAGGCGGCCGGTGACCTCGGCGA
Source organism: Kitasatospora arboriphila (assembly GCF_039528095.1). Classification (NCBI taxonomy): domain Bacteria; kingdom Bacillati; phylum Actinomycetota; class Actinomycetes; order Kitasatosporales; family Streptomycetaceae; genus Kitasatospora; species Kitasatospora arboriphila. Next base: position 39,063 of record NZ_BAAALD010000023.1, on the reverse strand, counting down.
GCAGGGCGCGGTTGCTGCCGGTGCCGAAGGCGGCGTCGAGGTCGACCAGGTGCAGCCACTCGGCGCCGGCGTTCTGCCAGGCCAGGGCGGCGGCGAGGGGCTCGCCGAAGGAGGTCTCGGTGCCGGAGGCGCCCTTGACCAGGCGGACGGCCTGGCCGTCGCGGACGTCGACGGCGGGGAGCAGTTCGAGGCGGCTCATGTGTTCGACCTTCGGCTTCAGAGGGTGGAGACCCAGTTGGTCAGCAGGGCGGCGCCGGCGTCGCCGGACTTCTCGGGGTGGAACTGGGTGGCCCAGAGCGGGCCGTTCTCCACGGCGGCGACGAAGGGGTGGCCGTGGGTGGCCCAGGTGACCAGCGGGGCGTGCAGCCGGGCGCTGTGGACCTCCAGTTCCCACCGGCGGACGCCGTAGGAGTGGACGAAGTAGAAGCGGGTGTCGTCGTCGAGGCCGGCGAACATCCGGCTGCCCTCCGGGGCGTCGACGGTGTTCCAGCCCATGTGCGGGACGATCGGGGCGTCCAGCGGTTCGACGGTGCCGGGCCACTCGTCACAGCCCTCCGTCTCGACGCCGTGCTCGACGCCGCGGGCGAACAGGATCTGCATGCCGACGCAGATGCCGAGGACGGGGCGGCCGCCGGCCAGGCGGCGGCCGATGATCTGCTCGCCGCGGACGGCCTTGAGGCCGCGCATGCAGGCCTCGAAGGCACCGACGCCGGGGACGAGCAGCCCGTCGGCGTCCAGGGCGGTCTGGAAGTCCGAGGTGACGGTGACGTTCGCGCCGGTGCGCTCGACGGCGCGCTGGGCGGAGCGGAGGTTGCCGGAGCCGTAGTCGAGGACGACGACGTTCTTGGCCATGGGGGTGGGGATCCAGTCTCTCGAGGCCGGCTACAGGCGCATGGCGCCGGCGGCCAGGCACAGGACGGCGCCGATCGCGAGCACCGCGACGACGCCCTTGGGCAGCTTCTGCTTCCAGAACGAGATCACGCCGCCGGTCAGGAAGAGGCCGACGAAGATCAGTGCGATCGCGGACTTGCTCACAGTGCGCCCTTGGTCGAGGGGAGGATTCCGGCCGCGCGCGGGTCGCGCTCGGAGGCGTAGCGCAGCGCGCGGGCGAGCGCCTTGAACTGGCACTCGACGATGTGGTGGGCGTTGCGCCCGTACGGCACGTGGACGTGCAGCGCTATCTGCGCCTGCGCCACGAAGGACTCCAGGATGTGCCGGGTCATGGTGGTGTCGTAGGTGCCGATCATCGGCGCCATGGTCTCCGGCTCGGTGTGCACCAGGTACGGGCGGCCGGAGAGGTCGACGGTGACCTGGGCGAGCGACTCGTCCAGCGGGACGGTGCAGTTGCCGAAGCGGTAGATGCCCACCTTGTCGCCGAGCGCCTGCTTGAAGGCGGCGCCGAGCGCGAGGGCGGTGTCCTCGATGGTGTGGTGGGTGTCGATGTGCAGGTCGCCGTCGGTCTTGACCGTGAGGTCGAAGAGGCCGTGGCGGCCGAGCTGGTCGAGCATGTGGTCGTAGAACCCGACGCCCGTCGAGATCTCGGTCTTCCCGGTGCCGTCGAGGTCGATCTCGACGAGGACCGAAGTCTCCTTGGTGGTGCGTTCGACGCGGCCGATACGGGACATTCGGGGTTACAGCTCCTTGATCACAAGTCGGACGGCGTCCAGGAAGGCGTCGTTCTCGGCGGGGGTGCCGGCGGTGACCCGCAGCCACCCGGGGACGCCGTTGTCGCGGACGAGCACGCCGTGGTCGAGGATCGCCTGCCACACGGCGTGGGTGTCGGCGAAGCGGCCGAACTGGACGAAGTTGGCGTCGGAGTCGGTGACCTCCAGGCCGAGCCCGCGCAGGGCGTCGACCAGGCGGTCCCGTTCGGCCTTGAGCTGCGCGACGTAGCCCAGCAGGGTGTCGGTGTGCTCCAGGCAGGCCAGCGCGGTGGCCTGGGTGACGGCGGACAGGTGGTACGGCAGCCGGACGAGCTGGACGGCGTCGACCACGGCCGGGTCGGCGGCGAGGTAGCCGAGCCGCAGGCCCGCCGCGCCGAACGCCTTCGACATGGTGCGGGAGACCACCAGGTTCGGGCGGCCCTCGATCAGCGGCAGCAGCGACTCGCGGTGCGAGAACTCGACGTACGCCTCGTCGACGACCACCAGGCTCGGCCGGGCGGCCTGCGCGGCCTCGTACAGGGCGAGGACGGTGTCGGCGGCGACGGCGGTGCCGGTCGGGTTGTTCGGCGAGCAGATGAACACCACGTGCGGCCGGTGCTCGGCGATCGCGGCGCGGGCGGCGTCGAGGTCGATCGTGAAGTCCTCGTTGCGCGGACCGGAGATCCAGCCGGTGCCGGTGCCGCGGGAGATCAGCGCGTGCATCGAGTACGAGGGCTCGAAGCCGAGCGCGGTGCGGCCGGGGCCGCCGAAGGTCTGCAGCAGCTGCTGGAGGACCTCGTTGGAGCCGTTCGCCGCCCAGACCTGCTGCCGGGTGACGGCGTGGCCGGTGGTGCGGGTGAGGTAGCCGGCGAGGCCCTCGCGCAGCTCGACGGCGTCCCGGTCCGGGTAGCGGTTGAGGTGCCGGGCGGCCTCGGCGACCCGCTCGGCGATCCGGGCGACCAGCGGCTCGGGCAGCGGGTACGGGTTCTCGTTGGTGTTCAGCTGGACGGGTACGTCGAGCTGGGGGGCACCGTACGGGGACTGTCCGCGCAGTTCGTCGCGGATGGGGAGGTCGTCGATCCTCAAGAGTTCGGCACCGTCCAGTCGAAGCGGGCGCGGATGGCGTCGCCGTGGCCGGGCAGGTCCTCGGCCTCGGCCAGGTTGACCACGTGCGCGGCGACGTCGGCCAGCGCCTCGCGGGAGTAGTCCACGACGTGGATGCCACGCAGGAAGGACTGCACGGACAGGCCCGAGGAGTGGCAGGCGCAGCCGCCGGTGGGCAGCACGTGGTTGGAGCCGGCTGCGTAGTCGCCGAGCGAGACGGGCGCGTACGGGCCGATGAACACGGCGCCCGCGTTGCGGATCCGGCCGGCGACGGCGCGGGCGTCCCGGGTCTGGATCTCCAGGTGCTCCGCGGCGTAGGCGTTGACCACCTCCAGGCCCTGCTCCAGGTCGTCGACCAGGACGATGCCGGACTGCCGGCCGGCGAGCGCGGTGGTGACCCGCTCGCGGTGCTTGGTGTTGGCGACCTGGGTCTCCAGCTCGGCCTCGACCGCGGCGGCGAGCTCCGGCGAGTCGGTGACCAGCACGGAGGCGGCCATCGGGTCGTGCTCGGCCTGGCTGATCAGGTCGGCGGCGACGTCCCGCGGCGAGGCGGAGTCGTCGGCGAGGATCGCGATCTCGGTCGGCCCGGCCTCGGCGTCGATGCCGATCCGGCCCTTGAGCAGGCGCTTGGCGGCGGCGACGTAGATGTTGCCGGGGCCGGTGACCAGGTTGACCGGGCGGCACTCCTCGGTGCCGTAGGCGAACATGGCGACCGCCTGGGCGCCGCCGGCCGCGTAGACCTCGGTGACGCCGAGCAGGGCGCAGGCGGCCAGGATCGTCGGGTGGACGGACCCCCCGAACTCCTTCTGCGGCGGGGAGGAGACCGCGATGCCGGGCACGCCGGCCTCCTGCGCGGGCACCACGTTCATCACCACGGAGGACGGGTAGACCGCGAGGCCGCCCGGCACGTACAGGCCGACCCGGTCGACCGGCACCCAGCGCTCGGTGACCGAGCCGCCCGGCACCACCTCGGTGGTGTGGTCGGTGCGGCGCTGCTCGCGGTGGACGAGGCGGGCGCGGCGGATCGACTCCTCCAGTGCGGCGCGCACCTTCGGGTCGAGGCTCTCCAGGGCGGCGGTGATCCGCTCCTCGGGCACCCGGGTGGACTCCAGCTTCACGCCGTCGAAGCGCTCGGTGATCTCGATCAGCGCCGCGACCCCGCGATGGCGTACGTCCTCGCAGATCGGCCGCACCGTCTCCAGGGCGGCCTCGACGTCGAACTCGGCACGGGGCAGCAGGTCGCGCGGGTCCGAGACGGAGCCGCGCAGGTCGATTCGAGAGATCACAGGGCCCAGTGTAAGGAGTGGCCGGAAACGGCGGCCGCGCATTTCAGTCCGTGATACGAAGGCCGAGACGGCCGGAGATCACCAGGGGGGACGATGGCGGACGGGGCACCGGACGGCTGGACGGACACGGAGCAGCGCCTGTGGGACGCGTTCCGGCACGGCGAGGTGCTCGATCTGCGCGCCGGCAAGGCCGAGGACGACGACCCGGCGGGCTCCGGCGACTGGGGCGCGGAGCGGACCGTCCGCGCCGAGGTGCTCGCCCGGCTGCTGCTCTCCGGCCCCGCACCCGCACCCGGGCGGGTCGCGGCGCTGAAGCTCAACGGCGCGTACGTCGCCGGGCCGCTGTCACTCGCCGGCGCGTCCCTCACCCACTACATCGAGCTGCACGGCTGCCGCTTCGACACCCGGGTGCTGCTCTCCGAGGCCCGGGCCGGCACGATCCGGCTGATCGGCTGCCTGATACCGCGGCTGGACGCCTCCCGGCTCGCCGCCGACGGCGACGTGCACCTGGCGCGCTGCGTGGTGCCGCAGGGCATCCGGCTCACCGACGCCCGGATCGGCACCGACCTGCTGCTCAACCAGGCCGTCCTCGGCGCCGACCCGCACCACCGGGCGCTCTCCGCGGACGGGCTCACCGTCCACCAGGACCTGGAGGCCGAGCGGATCGAGGTGCACGGCGAGTTCGGCATCCGCACCGGCCGGATCGGCGGCCGGCTCTCGCTGCGCGGCGCCCAGCTGCGGATGCCCGTCCCCGGCCGCAACTGCCTGAACCTGGCCCGCACCACCGTCGGCAACACGCTGTACCTGACCGGCTCGGCCGACAACCGCTGGACGACCTCGCCCAGCGAGTACGCCTACGGCTACGGGCCGCCGCACGAGCCCGGGGCCGCCGTCACCCCGTTCCGTGCCTGGGGCGGGGTACGGCTGGTCGACGCCCGCTTCGAGCAGGCCTGCCTGATCCACGAGGCCGAGTTCCACCTCTCCGAGGGGCAGGAGCTGTCGCTGCGCCGGATCCGGACGCCCGAGCTGCGATTCGCCTGCAAGAAGGCCCCCGACGGCACGGTGTCGCTCTCCCGGGCCCAGGTCGGCAACCTGGTCGACGCCCCGCGGTCCTGGCCCGGCGCCGGCCTGGTGCGGCTCACCGGCTTCACCTACGAGTCGCTGCGGCCCGCGGAGCCGTTCGGCGTCGCCGAGCGGATCGCCTGGCTGGAGAACTCGCTCGGCGAGTACCAGCCGGAGCCGTACGAACAGCTCGCCTCGGCGCTGCGCCGGGACGGCCGGGACGAGGACGCCCGCGAGGTGCTGTACGCCAAGCAGCGCCGCCGCCGCGCCGCCCTGCCGGTCCACGCGCGGCTGTGGGGGCTGCTGCAGGACGTCACCGTCGGCTACGGCTACCGGCCCGGCCGGGCCGCGCTGTGGCTGCTGCTGGCCTGGCTGCTCGGCACCGCGTACTTCGCCGAGCACCCGCCGCAGCCGCTGAAGGCCGACGAGGTGCCCACCTGGGACGCCGCGCTGTACACGCTCGGCAGGCTGCTGCCGGTGGTCGACCTCGGGCAGGGCGGCTGGAACCCGGACCGGCAGGGCCAGTGGGTGGCCGCCGGCCTGGTGCTGACCGGCTGGATCCTGGCGACCACCGCCGTCACCGGCGCGACCCGGCTGCTGCAGCGCGGCTGAGGCCGGCTCTGCGGCAAAAGGGCGAGGTCGCCGGGGCCCGCGGCAACTACGCTGTGCGCCGTGACAGAACGGCTGCCGCTCTTCCCGCTCAACACGGTCCTCTACCCGGGCCTGGTGATGCCCCTGCACGTCTTCGAGGAGCGCTACCGCCGACTCGTCGCCGACCTGCAGGCACTACCCGAGGACGAACCGCGCCGCTTCGGCGTGGTCGCCATCAGGGACGGCCGCGAGGTCGCGCCCGTCCGCGAGACCGAGGGCCCGGCCGGGCCGCTCGACGGGCTCGGCACGGTCACCGGCGACCCGCGGGAGGCGCTGTACCGGGTCGGCTGCGTCGCGGACGTCACCTCCGTGCGGAGCCGCGCCGACGGCCGGTACGAGCTGCTGGTCACCGGCACCACCCGGTTCACCGTGGAGTCCGTCGACGCGAGCGGCCCCTACCTCGTCGCCGAGACCCGGCCGCTGGACGAGCCGTCCGGCCAGGGCTCCGGGGCGCTCGGCGCGGTGGTGGAGCGGGCCTTCCACGAGTACCGCAAGCGCCTCGCGGGCGCGAAGGAGGCCACCCTGGCCGGCGACATCGAGCTGCCGCTCGACCCGCAGGCGCTCTCCTATCTGGTCGCGGCGGCCACCGTGCTGCCCGCCCCCGTCAAGCAGGAGCTGCTGGCCTGCCCGGACACCGCCCAGCGGCTCACCGCCGAGCTGGAGCTGCTGCGCCGGGAGACCGCCCTGCTGGCCTGGCTGCCGTCGCTGCCCGCCGCGGACCTCACCCGCCAGGCCTTCAGCCCCAACTGACGCCGACCGGCACCCCCGACCGCACCCGACCGCACCCCGAGAAGGGCCGCCGATGGCGAAGAAGACGAAGAAGGGCGGCCAGGGCACGCCCGCCACGGTCGCGCTGGAGGCCGCGGGCGTGGCGTACACCGTGCACGCCTACGACCACGACCCGGCCGCGGCGTCCTACGGCGGCGAGGCCGCCGAGGTGCTCGGCATCCCGGCCGGCCGGGTCTTCAAGACGCTGGTCGCCGACGTGGACGGCACGCTGACCGTGGGCATCGTCCCGGTCTCCGGGCAGCTCGACCTGAAGGCGCTCGCCGCCGCGGTGGGCGGCAAGCGGGCGGCGATGGCCGACCCGGCGGCGGCCGAGCGCAGCAGCGGCTACGTGCTGGGCGGCATCTCTCCGCTCGGGCAGCGGCGGCCGCTGCGCACCGTGCTGGACGACAGCGCGCTCGGCCATCCCACGGTCTTCGTCTCGGCCGGCCGCCGCGGCCTGGAGGTCGAACTCGCCCCCGCCGACCTGGTCTCGCTGACCGGCGCCCGGATGGCACCGATCGGCCGCTGAACCCCCGGGGGTCAGCCGGCGTGCGGGTGCTCCGGGCCGCCCGCGGCGCGGCCCCCGTGGGCGTGACCGTCGGACGCGTGATCTGCCTCGGGGTGACCTGCCTCCGGGTGACCGGCCTCCGGGTGGGGCCAGGCCCAGTACGGCGGCGGGTCCTCCTCGCGCTTGCCGAAGGCGGCGGACAGCACCAGCAGCAGCACCATGGCCGTCATCGGCCAGACCAGCAGCGCGCCGTGCGCACCGAGCTCCAGCGGGGCGCTGAACCGGCCGCCGTCGCCGACCTGCCGGGCGTGCGCGACCAGGTCGGAGGCGGGACCGAGCTTCATGCCCAGCTGCCAGCCGATCACCGAACCGGCCAGGCCGCCGACCGCGAGGCCCGCCGCGACCGCGACACCGCCGCCCCGGCCGCGGGTGAACAGGAAGGCGGTCAGCGCGGTGACCAGGCCCGCGCCGAGGCCGAGCAGCGCGAAGACGCTGTCGGCACCGGCCCGCTGCTCGCCCTCCGGGTCCGCGTACAGCAGCTGGTCGCCCTTGACGACCAGGCCGACCCGGGGCGCCAGCCACAGCCAGAGCAGCCCGAGCACCACACCGAGCAGCGCGCCGCCGGCCGCGATCAGCACACCGATCCGCACCTCCGGCAGCAGGGCGCGCTTCGGCCGCTTCGGGCCGACCGGCGCCGGCGGCGGTGCGAACGGGTCGTGCGGGGCGTACGGGTCGGCGCCCGGGCCCGTCGGTGTGTTCGGTGCGGTCACCCGGTCATCGTTTCACGACCGGCCCCGGTCCGGTCGGGGCGGGCGGCTCCGGTGCGGCCCGGGGCGGGCTGCTCCCGGCCGGTCCGGGCTGCGCCGGCCGGACCGGGGGCCGGCCGGGTCAGCGGGTGGCCCGCCGGTACGCCCAGGTCGCCACGGTGAGCGAGCAGAGCCCGACGGCCGCGCAGACGCCCAGGTCACCGAGGACGGCGGCCCAGTCCGGGGCGGGGTCGAAGGTCCGGGCGAAGGCCTCCACGCCGTAGGTGGAGGGCAGCAGGTCGCGCAGCCACTGCACGGGCTGCGGCAGGTTGCCGGCCGGCAGGACGCCGAGCAGCAGCGCGGCGGACATGCCGAGCTGGCCCAGCAGAGTGGCGATCTCCTGGCGCCGGGCGAGCAGGCCGCAGGCGGCACCCAGACCGGACAGCGCCGCCCCGGCGAGCGGCACCACCGCCAGCAGCACCCAGAGGTTGCGGGCCGGCAGGTCGAACAGCCAGGCGCCGGCCGCGGCGGTGACCAGGGTGCCGGGCAGCGTGAACGAGGCGTAGGCGCCGGCCGCGCCGAGCACCACCGCGGCCGGCGGCACCGGCAGCGTCGCGTAGTGGTCGAGGCCGCCGGTGGCGCGCAGCCTGCCGAAGTACTGGGCGAGCAGGTTGAGCGCGACGAAGGCGACCACCAGCACGGCCGAACCGGCCACCACGGCGTGCGCGGCCGGGTTGCCGCCGCCGTCCACGACGCCGCGCATCATCACCAGGATGCCCAGCGACTGGAAGGTCGCGACGAACAGCAGCGGGATCCGGGCGACCTTGGCCCGGGCGAGCTGGGCGCGGTAGACCGCGGCGAGCGAGGGCAGCAGCCGGGCGGCGGGGGCCAGCTCGGCGGGGGTGGCGACGGCGGGCGCCGGGGTGTCGAGGAGCGTCACTTGGCGAGTCCTTTGTGCCGGCCGCCGAGCTTGAGGTAGGCGTCCTCCAGGCTGGGGGTGGCCAGGGTGAAGTCGTCGAGCGCGGCGAAGGCGGCACCGCCGGTGACCGCGGCGACCAGTTCGCGGGCCTGCTCGGGGGTGGTGCGGACGGTCCAGCGGCGGCCGGTGCGCTCGGCCCGGGCGGCGAGCTCGGCGACGGCGGGCACGTCGAGCGGGGCGTCGGTGCGCCAGACCAGGTCGAGCCGGACGTCGCCGTCGACCAGCGCCTTGAGGCCGCCGGGGGTGTCGCAGGCGATGACCCGGCCCTCGTCGACGACGGCGACCCGGTCGAGCACCGTCTCGGCCTCGATCACGTTGTGGGTGACCAGCAGCACGGTGGTGCCGCGCTCGGCCCGGCGGCGGTCCACGGCGGACCAGACGGCGCGCCGGGCGACCGGGTCCATGCCGGTGGTGGGCTCGTCCAGGACGAGCAGCGGACGCTCGCCGACCAGCGCGGCTGCGAAGCAGGCGAGGCGGCGCTGGCCGCCGGAGAGCTTGGCCAGCGGACGGCCGGCCAGCGGTTCGAGGCCGAGTTCGGCGAGCACCTCGGCCGCCTCGGCGCGGGCCTGGGCACGGCCGAGGCCGCGCAGCCGTCCGGTGGTCTCGGCGGCGAGCGAGACGGTGAGCTCGTCCAGCGCGGTGGACTCCTGGCCGAGGTAGGCCAGCAGCCGGGCGGCCCGCTCGGGGTGGCGGACGATGTCGTGGCCGAGGATGTCGATGCTGCCGGCGTCCGGGCGCAGCAGACCGGTCAGCTGGCGCACCAGCGTGGACTTGCCGGCGCCGTTCGGGCCGAGCAGGCCGAAGATCTCGCCGCGCCGCACGGTCAGGTCGATCCCGGCGTTCGCGGGGACTTCGGCGGCCTTGGCGCCGCTGCCGGTGCGGTAGGTCTTGGCAAGGCCGCGGACGGTACAGCAGGCCGGACCCGGAAGGTCCTCCCGGGCCCGCGGCGGGGCCAGGGGTGCCTGCCGGTCGGTGTCGCTCACGCGAGAGAACTTTACGCTCCGCGGCGCCCGGACCGGGCACGGGGGCCGGTCGGGGCGGCGCGGCTCCGGGACATGGCGGTGCTCCGCCGGGGCGGGGCACGGCCGGGCGGGGCAGGGCGGCGGGTGGTGCGGGCGTGCGGGTGCGCCGTCAGTCGTCGGCCATCGCCGCGCGGCCGCCGGGGACGCGGGCGGCGAGCTCCTTCCAGAAGCCGTCCCGGATCGCGTAGCGGTCCGCCTCGTCTATCTGGTCGTCCTTGTGGGCGAGCAGGCCGAAGCGGGCGGCGTAACGCAGCAGCTCGCCGTCGAGGCGGTGCGGGATCCGCGGGTAGTCCGTCCACAGCACGGCGAGCCGGTCCGCCGCGCCGAACCGGTCGATCCAGCGGCGGGCGAAGACCTGGCCGACCTCGTGGGCGTCGCCGCCGACGCTGGTGATGTCCTCCTCGCGGTCCGCCCAGCGCTGCGCGGAGGTGGTGAGCTGGGCCAGGATCGGCAGCCCGTCCCCGGCGGTGGCCGAGGTGTCCGCGGGCGGCCGGTCGACCCAGCCGCGGTCGGAGGTCCAGCGCAGCACCGGGCCGCCGTGCGCGACGGCGGCCGTCCGGTCGGCCGGGATCCGCTCGGCGGCCGACCGCACCGCGAGGTCCTTCGGCGTGGGGACCACCTTGAGCCGGTCTGCGGGCTGCGGCCGGCCGGCCGCAGCCGGCGCCTCCGGCTGCGCGGGGGCGGCGAGCAGGCCCGCGATCCGCGGCGCCGCACCGGGCGCCGGGAAGGACGCGGGCACCTCGCGCAGCCGTACCCACTGCTCCATCCAGGCCCGGTCCAGGACGCGGCGCTCGTCGGCCTCCGCGACGAGGTCCTCGGACTGGTTGAAGTCGCCGTCCGCGGCCTGCAGCGCCCACAGGTGGACGGCCACCCCGTGTTCCTTGGCCGACATCACACCCGGCAGCAGGTCGCCGTCGCCGGTGACCAGCACGATGTCGGTGCAGGCGTGGTTGCGGGCGAGCTCGGTGAGCTCGGCGTGCATCGCCGCGTCGACGCCCTTCTGCACCCAGCGGCCCTCGGCCCGGGTGAGCGCCCCCAGCCGGACGGTGACCCGGGGCAGCACGCGCAGCCGCCGGTGCTCGGGCAGCGGGCGGCGTTCGGGCGCGGCGTCGAACCAGTAGACCCGGAGCAGCGGTAGGCCGGTCTCCGCCTCGGCGCGCTCGCGCAGCGCGGTGATCAGCACGGTGTGGTCGACCGTCACCCGGGACCGGGCGGGCTCGCCGACCAGCAGGCTGGCGGCGGCTCCGAGCAGGTAGCCGGCGTCGACGAGGACTACGCAGCGGTCCACGTCCGCTCCTCTCCTCCGGTGACCCCCGGTGGGGCGGGGGCGGGCCACCCCTGGCGGGGCGGGGGATTGGGCAGTGCTTACCCTCGGATCCGGCGTCGAACCGCCGCCCATCGACCGGGACGTGCCGGAGCACCCCCGGCCTGCGGCGATACTGGGGGGATCATGCGGAAGACTTCCTGGGCCCTGTGCGCGGCCGCGGCCGGTGCGGCGGTGGCGGTGCTGGCCGTACCCACGATCACCACCGACCGGTCCCACGGCGACACCGCGATCACCTCGATCAGCGTCAACGACGGGCGGCCCGTGCTGCTCGGGCCGCAGAAGGCGACGACCTTCCCGCTGGTGGTGGAGGCCCGCGACGACTCCGGGATCCGCGCGGTCGACCCGGTCGGCGTCTGGGGGCCGAACTACGGCGTGCTCCGGGTGGGCCCGATGCGCTGCACCCCGTCCTCGGCGACCGCGTCGGTGTGCCGGGGCACGGTGACGGTCGACCCGGTGAAGAAGCAGATCTTCAACGACGAGGCCGGCACCTGGTTCGTCGACCTGCAGGTGAAGGCCAACGACGGCGACCGCTACGTGGCCAAGACGGCCGGCGGCTTCTCGCTGAAGCGGGCGGCCAAGCTGTCCGGCTCGGGTGTCCCGGCGAAGGCCGCGAAGGGGCAGCGGATCACCGTGCAGGGCTGGCTGGCCCGCTCGTTCTGGACGGACAACCGCTTCCACGGCTACGCGGACGGCGTGGCGTACCTGCAGTTCCGCCCGGCGGGCTCGCACCGCTGGAAGACCGTCGCCAAGGCCGTCTCCAGCGCCTCCGGCACGGTGAGGGCCACCATCCCGGTGACGGGGCCGGGCGACTTCCAGTGGTACTCGGCGGGCGACAAGTGGACGGGCGACGCGGTCTCCCAGGAGATGGCGGTCGCCCTCCGCTAGGCCGTCCCTCCCAAGGCCACGCGCCCCCGCCGTGACCGCTCGAGCACCCTTGAGGCCCTCGACGTACGAACGCCGGCGGCCCCGCCCCCGTCGTGTCGGGGGCGGGGCCGTCGGACGTCCGTGCGGGCCGGCGGGGTCAGCCGCGGAGCTCGGCGGCGACCAGCTCGGCCAGCTGCACCGCGTTGAGGGCGGCGCCCTTGCGCAGGTTGTCGTTGGAGAGGAAGAGCGACAGGCCGTTGTCGACCGTCTCGTCCACCCGGATCCGGCCGACGTAGGTCGGGTCCTGGCCGGCCGCCTGCAGCGGGGTCGGGATGTCGGTGAGCTCCACGCCGGGCGCGCCGGTCAGCAGCTCCACCGCGCGCTCCGGGGCGATCGGGGCGGCGAAGCGGGCGTTGATCTGCAGCGAGTGGCCGGTGAAGACCGGGACGCGCACGCAGGTGCCGGAGACCTTGAGCTCCGGGATGCCGAGGATCTTGCGGCTCTCGTGGCGGAGCTTCTGCTCCTCGTCGGTCTCGTTGGAGCCGTCCTCGACGATCGAACCCGCCAGCGGGACGACGTTGAAGGCGATCGGGCGCTTGTAGACGCCGGGCGCCGGGTACTCGACCGCGGAGCCGTCGTGGACCAGCGCGGTCGCGCCGTCCACCACCTTCGACGCCTGGTCGTGCAGCTCGGACACGCCGGCCAGGCCGCTGCCGGACACCGCCTGGTAGGTGGAGACCACCAGGGAGACCAGGCCGGCCTCCTCGTGCAGCGGGCGCAGCACCGGCATGGCGGCCATGGTGGTGCAGTTCGGGTTGGCGATGATGCCCTTCGGGCGGTCCGCGATCGCCTGCGGGTTGACCTCGGCGACGACCAGCGGCACCTCGGGGTCGCGGCGCCAGGCGGAGGAGTTGTCGATGACGACGGCACCCGCGGCGGCGACCTTCGGAGCCAGCGCCTTCGAGGTGGAACCGCCCGCGGAGAAGATCACGACGTCGAGGCCGCTGTAGTCGGCGGTGGCCGCGTCCTCCACCGTCACCTCGGTGTCCCGCCACGGCAGCGTGCGCCCGGCGGACCGTGCCGAGGCGAACAGCCGCAGCTGCTCGACCGGGAAGTCCCGTTCCGCCAGGATCTCGCGGACGACGCCGCCGACCTGGCCGGTGGCCCCAACGATGCCGATCCTCATTGCGTTTCCTCCATGTCGTGCTCGATCGGGTTGTGCTTGATCGCCGTCCGCACCCTGCCATCATGCCTTGTCACCGGCCCGGCCCGTCGCGGCGTCCACGCTGTGGGCGGCCCCGCGGGACGGCCTGCGGCCCGGGGCCGGGAGCCCCTGCGGGTTCGGTGCACGGGCTCCGCAAGATGTGCGGGTGCGGTCGGTGCGGACGGGGATTCGTCCGGAAACAATTCGCCACCGAAGCATCCGGGGTCGGCCCCGGGCCGTATCGGCAACCACCTACTCGGCGACCTCGGCGAGGCGGTCGAGGGCGGTGGCGACGGCGGCGGGGGTGGCGGAGAGCAGGGGCAGGCGGACGTCCGGGGTGGGGATGCGGCCCTGGGCGTGCAGGACGCCCTTGACCACCGCGGGGTTGGGCTCGGCGAAGGCGGCGCGGGCGAGTGCGGCCAGCCGGTGGCCGAGGCCGCGGGCGCGGTCGGCGTCGCCCTTGCGCCAGGCGTCGGCCAGGTCGGCGTACTGCCCGGTGGCCAGGTGCGCGGAGGCCAGGATGCCGCCGTCGGCGCCGATCGCCATCAGGGCGGAGAGGTGGGTGTCGTCGCCGGCCATGACGCCGCGCTGCCCCTGTCCGAGCAGGTCGACCGCGGTGTCGTCGATGCCGCCCGCGGCGTACTTCACACCGATCACGCCGGGCAGCCGCAGCACCTCGGCGAGCGTCCCGGCGTCGAGCTGCTGCCCGGTGCGGTACGGGATGTGGTAGACGATCAGCGGGACGGGGCTGTGCGCGGCGAGGTGCCGGAAGTGCGCGAGCACCCCGGCCGGGCCGGGGCGGACGAAGGCGGGCACCGTCGCCAGGGCGGCGTCGGCCACCCCGTCGAGGGCGGCCAGCGCGTCGGCGGTGCGGCCGGTGTCGCCGCCGCCGACGCCGACCGTCAGCGGTGCGCCGTGCGCCCGGCAGACCGGGGCGACGGTGTCGAGGACGAGGCGCTTCTCCGCGTCGTCCAGGGAGCCGGGCTCGCCGGTGGTGCCGAGCACGACCAGGCCGGCCGCGCCGGCGGTGAGCAGGTCGCCGGCGAGCCGGGCCAGGGCGTCGGCGGCGACGGAGCCGTCCGCGGCGAACGGGGTGACGAGGGGTACGTGAATCCCGTGCAGGTCCATGCCGTCGAGCCTGACGTGCCGGCATCGTGCAGGTCCAGTTCACATTTCCGAGGCTTCTCGTAAGCTGAGCCGATGCTCGACGTCCGCCGCCTGCGCCTGCTGCGCGAACTCGCCCACCACGGCACGATCGCCGCGGTCGCCGAGGCGCTCGCGTTCAGCCCGTCCGCCGTCTCCCAGCAGCTGTCCGTGCTGGAGCGGGAGGCCGGGGTGCCGCTGCTGGAGCGCACCGGGCGGCGGGTGGCGCTGACCCCGGCGGGGCTGAACCTGGTGCGGCACGCCGAGGCGGTGCTGGAGCGGCTGGAGCAGGCTTCGGCCGAGCTGGCGCACGCCCGCCGCGGGCTGGCCGGGCCGCTGCGGATCGGCACCTACCCGTCGGCGGCGCGGGCGATCGTCCCGGCCGCGCTGGCCGGGCTGGCGGCCCGTCACCCGGGGCTGGAGCCGATGGTCACCGAGGTCGACCCGGCCGCGGTGGCGGCGGCGCTGCGGGCCGGCGAGCTGGACGTGGCGCTGGTGCACGAGTACGACCTGGTGCCGGCCGAGCCGGAGCCCGGACTGGCGCTCACCCAGCCGGTGTTCACCGAGCCGATGTACCTGGCGGCGGCGGCCGCGGGCACGGTCGCCGAGCACCGCGGCTCGCCCTGGATCATGGCCCCGGCGGGCACGCTCTGCCACGCGATGACGCTGCGGGCCTGCCAGAGCGCCGGGTTCACCCCGCGGGTGCGGCACCACGTGGACGACTTCACCACCGTGCTCGCCCTGGTGGCGGTCGGCCAGGGCGTCGCCCTGGTCCCGCACCTGGGCACCGTGCCCGCCCCGCCGCCGGGCGTGGTGCTCACCCGGCTGCCGATGTACCGGCGGACCCGGACGGCCTTCCGCGCCGGAGCCGCCGCCCACCCGGCGGTCGCCGCGTTCACCGCCGCCCTGCACTCGGCCGTGCCGGCGGAGCTGGGCGGCGGCGTCCCGCAGGTCTGAGCCGCGCCGGGTGGCCGCAAAAAGGCTGCCGGCCGTCAGCGGGGCTTGCGGGCGTCCACCAGGCTGCGGGACGAGTGCGTGACGAACGGGCCGTCCGACCCGATCAGTTCGTGCAGCTCGCGCAGCCGGTCGCGGTACCGGTCGACGGTGAAGTCGGGGACCATCCAGATCACCTTGCGCAGGAACCAGACCACCGCGCCGATGTCGTGGAACTCGATCCGCAGCCGCTCGGTGCGCAGGTCGACGACCTCCAGCCCGGCGGCCTCGGCGGCCGCCCGCTCGTCGTCGGGGTGGCGGCCGCGGAGGACCTGCTCCGGCAGCGGACCGAGGAAGTACTCGACCAGCTCGAAGACGCTCGCCGGGCCGACGTGCTGGGCGAAGTAACCGCCGCCCGGCCGCAGCACCCGGGCGATCTCCGCCCAGTGCGGCACCACGGGGTGACGGCTGGTCACCAGGTCGAAGGCGGCGTCCGCGAAGGGCAGCGGCGGGTCCTCGGGGGCCGCGACCACCACCGCGCCGAGCGGGTGCAGCAGTGCGGTGGCCTTCGCCAGGTTGGGCGGCCAGCCCTCGGTGGCCGCCATCAGCGGCGGGAAGGGGGCGGCACCGGCGAGCACCTCGCCGCCGCCGGTCTGCAGGTCGAGCGCGGCGCCGACCTGCGAGAGCCGTTCGCGCAGCAACCGCTGGTAGCCCCAGGAGGGACGCTGTTCGGTGGCGCGGCCGTCGAGCCAGGAGAAGTCCCAGCCGTCCATGGGGGCCGCCGCGGCCTCGGCCACCAGGTCGTCGAAGGTGCGTGCCATGCCCCGATCCTCGCGCGGCGGGGGCGGCCGGTGCCACTGCTTATCGGGCGGACACACCGCGGGCGCTACCCTTCGCGCATGGCAGAGCTGATCAACGAGGACGTGCCCGGCCGCTACGGCCCCGGGGCGACGGTCGAGGTCGAGGCGTACGAGGTGGGGCCCGTCCGCACCGAGTACTCCCCGCGGCACGACGGCGACCCGGACCCGGGCGAGATCGTGTGGACCTGGGTGCCCTACGAGGAGCGGGACGGCCGCGGCAAGGACCGGCCGGTGCTGGTGGTGGCCCGCGAGGAGGGCGGCAGCCTGCTGGCCGTCATGCTCTCCAGCAAGGGCCACGACGGGGACCGGGACTGGGTGCCGATCGGTTCCGGCCCGTGGGACAAGTCCGGCCGGGACTCCTGGGTGGCGCTGGACCGCGTGATGCGGGTGTGGGACGGCGGCATGCGGCGCGAGGCCTGCGCCCTGGACCGGGCCCGCTTCAACCTGGTCGTCGACAGCCTCCGCCGCCGCTACCGCTGGCGCTGAACCCGCGTACCGGTGGGGGCGGCCGGGTGCCGCCCCCACCGGTAACGATTCACCGATCCCCGCACCCGCTCCCGGTCGTCCTCGGTACAACAGGCGTACGACCTATCACCGGGAGCCCGCACACGTGAGCACCAACCACCCGTCGGGATACGGGTATCCGACGGACCCTCAGCAGAACCCCTACGCGCAGCAGGCCGGCCACCAGCCGCCGCCCGCCCCCGGCTACGGTGCGCCGCCCCCTCCCCCGCCCGGACCGCCCGGCTACGGGCCCGGCGGTTACGCGCAGCCCGGAAGCACCGCCCCGGGGTACGGCGCACCCGGCCACGGCGTCCCGGGACAGGGCACCCCCGGGTACGGTGCGCCCGGGTACGGCACCCCCGGTTACGGCACCCCCGGTTACGGTGCGCCGGGGTACGGGCAGCCGCCGCAGGTGCTGCCGCACTGGCTCACTCCGGCCGGACCGCCCGGCGTGCCGCAGGCGCCGGGGAGCCGTGTCCTGGCCCCGCCCGGGGAGCGCCTGGTGGCCCGCCTGATCGACCTCGCGATCCAGCTGATCCCGGCCGTCATCCTCTACGCCCTGCTCGGGGAGTGGCTCGGGAACCTCTTCGTCGGCCTGCTGGCCTTCGCGTACGAAGCGGCGCTGATGGTCACCCAGCACGGCCAGACGGTCGGCAAGAAGGCGATGAGGCTGCGCGTGGTGGACGCCGCGACCGGCGGCCGGCCGACCGACAGCGCCCTCTGGGGACGCTCGGCCGTCGCCACCGTGCCCGGCGCCGTGTACTGCATCGGATGGCTGTTCGAGATGCTCGACGCGGCGTGGCAGCTGTGGGACAAACCGCTGCAGCAGTGCTTGCACGACAAGGCCGTGCGGACCGTGGTGGTCAAGGAGGGCTGACCGGCCGAACCCGGGGCTCGGGGAACCACGCGGTTCCCCGAGCCCCTCGGGGTGTCTCTCAGACGGCCAGGCAGCTGGGGCCGAGGAGTTGCTTGAGGTCGCCGAAGAGGGCCGGGTCGGACTTCACCCGGTGCCGGTCCAGCCGCAGGACGGTGGTCTTGTTCCGCCCCTCCAGCCGCAGGCGGACCTCGGTGGTGCCCTTGTGGTGGGTGAGGACCTCGCCGAGGCGGGCGACCAGCGGCGGGGTGATCCGGCCGCTGGGGATGTTGATGACGATCGGTGCCTCGGCGTGCGCGTTGGAGAGGTCCGGGACGGACAGCTCCATGCCCATCAGCCGCGGCACGTCCTCCCGCTTGTCGAGCTTGCCGCGGACGAACACCACGGCGTCCTCGACGAGTTGCGAGGAGACCAGCTGGTAGCTGGCGGGGAAGAACATGCAGTCGATGGAGCCGGCGAGGTCCTCGACGGTGGCGATCGCCCAGGCGTTGCCCTGCTTGGTCATCTTCCGCTGGAGGCCGGAGATGATGCCGCCGATGGTGACGATGGCACCGTCCGGGCGCTCGGCGAGGTCGGCGACGGCGCAGTCGGCCTTGTCGGCGAGGACGTGCTCGATGCCGTGCAGCGGGTGCGAGGAGACGTAGAGGCCGAGCATCTCCCGCTCCTGGGTGAGCAGGAAGGACTTGTCCCACTCCTCCTCGGAGAAGACCACGTCGAGGCCGAAGCTGGGCTCGTCGGAGACGGAGTCGCCGCCGAACAGGTCGAACTGGCCCTCGGCCTCCTTGCGCTTGACGCCGACCACGTTGTCGATCATCGGCTCGAACTGCGCGGTGAGGCCCTTGCGGGTGTGCCCGAGGGAGTCGAACGCGCCGGCCTTGATGAGGGATTCGACCGTCCGCTTGTTGCAGACCACCGACTCGACCTTGTCCAGGAAGTCCGGGAAGGAGGCGAACTTCCCCTTGGACTTGCGGGTGCGGATCATCGACTCGACGACCGGGCCGCCGACGTTGCGGATGGCGGTGAGGCCGAAGCGGACGGTGTCGTTGCCGTGCGGGGTGAAGTCGGCGTCGGACTCGTTGACGTCCGGCGGCAGGACGCTGATGCCCATCTTGCGGGCCTCGTTGAGGTAGACCGCGGACTTGTCCTTGTCGTCCTTGACCGAGGTGAGCAGGCCGGACATGTACTCGGCCGGGTAGTTGGCCTTGAGGTAGGCCGTCCAGTAGGAGACCAGTCCGTAGCCGGCGGTGTGGGCCTTGTTGAACGCGTAGCCGGAGAAGGGGACGAGGACGTCCCACACGGCCTGGATCGCGGCGTCGGAGTAGCCGTGCTCGCGGCAGCCCTTCTGGAAGGGGACGAACTCCGCCTCCAGGATCTCCTTCTTCTTCTTGCCCATGGCTCGGCGCAGCAGGTCGGCCTGGCCGAGCGAGTAGCCGGCGAGGATCTGCGCGGCCTTCTGGACCTGCTCCTGGTAGACGATCAGGCCGTAGGTGGGCTCGAGGATCTCCTTGAGCGGCTCCTCCAGCTCCGGGTGGATCGGGGTGATCTCCTGCTGGCCGTTCTTGCGCAGCGCGTAGTTGGTGTGCGAGTTGACGCCCATCGGACCGGGGCGGTACAGCGCGAGGACGGCGGAGATGTCCTCGAAGTTGTCGGGCTTCATCAGGCGCAGCAGCGAGCGCATGGGGCCGCCGTCGAGCTGGAAGACGCCGAGCGTGTCGCCGCGGGCGAGGAGTTCGTAGGTCGGCTTGTCGTCGAGGGGCAGATCAAGCAGGTTGATCTTGATGCCCTTGTTCTTCTCGATCGCCTTGACGGCGTCGTCCATGATCGTCAGGTTGCGCAGGCCGAGGAAGTCCATCTTGAGAAGGCCGAGGCCCTCGCAGGTGGGGTAGTCGAACTGCGTGATGGTGACGCCGTCGGTGTGCCGGGTCCAGACCGGGATGTGGTCGGTGAGCGGCTCGGCGGACATGATGACGCCTGCGGCGTGCACGCCGGGCTGGCGGATCAGGCCCTCGATGCCGCGGGCGGTGTCGATGACCTTGCGGACGTCCGGGTCGGTCTCGTACAGCCCGCGGATCTCGCCGGCCTCGCTGTAGCGGGGGTGCGAGGAGTCGGTGATGCCGGAGAGCGGGATGCCCTTGCCCATGACGTCCGGCGGCATCGCCTTGGTGATCCGGTCGCCCATCGCGTACGGGTAGCCGAGGACGCGCGAGGAGTCCTTGATGGCGGCCTTCGCCTTGATGGTGCCGTACGTGACGATCATGGCGACCTTGTCGGAGCCCCACTTCTCCGTCACGTAGCGGATCACGTCGCCGCGCCGGCGCTCGTCGAAGTCGATGTCGACGTCGGGCATGGAGATGCGCTCGGGGTTGAGGAAGCGCTCGAAGATCAGGCCGTGCGGGATCGGGTCGAGGTCGGTGATGCCCATGGCGTAGGCGACCAGCGAGCCGGCGGCCGAACCACGGCCCGGGCCGACCGCGATGCCCTGCTGCTTGGCCCACATGATGAAGTCGGCGACCACGAGGAAGTACGCCGGGAACCCCATCTGGATGATGGTGTCCATCTCGTACTCGGCGAGCTTCTTGTGCTCCTCGTCGTAGCCGCCCGGGAAGCGCCAGTCCATGCCCTCCCAGACCTTGGACTTGAAGAAGTCCGCCTCGGACTCGAAGCCCTCCGGGATGGGGAAGCGCGGCATCAGGTTCTTGAACTCGAACATGCCGGCGGTGTCGACGCGGGAGGCGACCAGCAGCTGGCTGTTGCGGCAGCCCTCCTGCCAGGCGTCGGAGGTGTCCAGGCCGTACATCTCGGCGGCCGACTTGATGTAGTAGCCGGTGCCGTCGAAGCGGAAGCGGTCCGGGTCGGAGAGGTTCTTGCCGGTCTGCACGCACAGCAGCAGGTCGTGCGCGCCGGCGTCGCCCTCGGTGGTGTAGTGCGAGTCGTTGGTGACCACCGGCGGGATGTTCAGCTTCTTGGAGATCTCCAGGAGGCCGTCGCGGACCCGCTGCTCGATGTCGAGCCCGTGGTCCATCAGCTCCAGGAAGTAGTTCTCCTTGCCGAAGATGTCCTGGTAGTCCGCGGCGGACTTCACCGCCTCGTCGAACTGGCCGAGGCGCAACCGGGTCTGCACCTCGCCGGAGGGGCAGCCGGTGGTGGCCATCAGGCCGGCCGCGTGCTCGGCGATGATCTCCTTGTCCATCCGGGGCCACTTCACCAGCCAGCCCTCGGCGTAGGAGCGCGAGGTCAGCTTGAAGAGGTTGTGCAGACCCTCCTTGTTGCGGGCCCAGATGGTCTTGTGGGTGTAGGCGCCGGACGCCGAGACGTCGTCCTTCTTCTGGTGCGGCTGGCCCCACAGGATGCGCTTGGTGTTGGAGCGGGAGTCCGGGGCGACGTACGCCTCGATGCCGATCACCGGGGTGATGCCGGCGGCGGTGGCCTGCTTGTGGAACTCCGCGGCACCGTACATGTTGCCGTGGTCGGTCATCGCGACGTGGGTCTGCCCGAGCCGCTCGACCTCCTTGAAGAGCTGCTTCAGCCGGGCGGCGCCGTCCAACATCGAGTACTCGGTGTGGACGTGCAGGTGCGCGTACGGCTGGTCGCTCAAGGCGGGGCCTCCGGAGTCTCGGCATGATCGGAACCGGGCGCGAAACAGGTAAGGCCCGAGCCACCCTCAGGGCCCGGACCACGGCTTCCGCGTCGCGGCACCGAGTCTAGTCCCCCGTCGCACCCGCCCCGGGACACGGCACGAATGCTCCACGTTCCCTCACTTTCAGGCGCCGGCGGGTCACGTTCGGCGGTCACCGGGTCACGGAAGGAGACCCGGGGTTCCGGCCCGGCCGTTCACGCCGATAGCCTCTGGCGCACTGACGTGCGAGGAGGGGTTCCATGGCATTCGGCCCGGTGGTGCAGCAGCGGGCGCGAGGCGGAGGGCTGACCGCGATCGGCGTGCTGGCGCTCGTCCAGCTGGCCTCCGAGCTCGGCGTGCTCGCCTACGACATCGCGCAGAAGGGCCCCGGCTACCTGCTGACCGCCCTGGGCATCTCCTACGCGGACTACGTCGACGCGCCGGTCGGCTTCTTCGCCTACGACACCGGCTACTGCGTGGCCCTGGCCGCCCTGGCGATCGGCGCCTTCATGGGCGGCCGCTGGGTCCGCCCGGCGGCCGTCGCGCTGACCTCGGTGACCGGCTTCGCCGCCCTCGGCCAGATCCTGAACCAGGTGGTCTACTCGGCCTCCCGGCGGACCTTCGCCGAGCCGGTCAGCCACCTGTGGCTGAACATGACCCTGCTGCTCACGGTGGGCATCGCGATCGCCGTCGCCGCGATCGTCGGCGCGACGCGCCCGGCCGCCCCGGCCGCCCCCGCCCCGGTAGCCTTCCACCCGTACGTCCCCGCGCAGCGCCAGGCCCACCCGCCGATACCGCCGACGACGCCGCCCGGTCCCCCGTCGGCGCCGCCCGCGCCGCCGAACGCCTGAACCGCGGCCGCCCGCCGCGCGTCCTTCCCCCGCGGACCGGACGGCACCACCGACAGACCGCACCGATTGGAAGGCCCATGCCCGACCAGCCCACCGTCGCCGACCGCGAGCCGGAGCGCGCGGAAACCGTCCTGCGGGTCTTCGACTCCGCGTTCGGGGAGCTGCTGGCGCAGGACCCGGCCGCGTTCCGGGTGAAGTTCCGCAAGATGGCCGCCTCGGCCTTCGCCTTCTACCGGGGCACCGCCGCACTCTTCTACGCCGACCTCACCACCGCCCCGTACCGGGAGTACGGCGCCCGCTTCCTCGACGACCGCACCGGCCGGGTCTGGATCCACGGCGACCTGCACGCCGAGAACTTCGGCACCTACCTGAACGCCGAGGGCCGGCTCGTCTTCAACGTCAACGACTTCGACGAGGCCTACGTCGGCGCCTTCACCTGGGACGTCCAGCGGCTCGCCGCCAGCCTCGCCCTGATCGGCTACGCCAAGGCGCTCTCCGACGACACCATCAGCGGCCTGGTGCGCGCCTTCGCCGCCGCCTACCGCGGCCAGATCGCCGCGCTGGCCGGCAACGGCGACGCCGCCCAGTTCACCCTGGACACCGCGGACGGCCCCATCCTCGACACGCTGCGCCGCGCCCGGCTGCAGACCCGCGTCGAACTGCTCGACGCGGAGACGGTCGTCGAGGGCTGGGACCGCCGGTTCCGGATCGGCGGCGGCGCCTTCCAGCTGGACGCGGACACCCGCACCGAGGTGCTGGCCGCCTTCGAGCGCTACCTGGAGACCCTGCCGCCCGCCTCCCGCACCCGCCCCGACGCGCTGCGCGTCAAGGACGTCTGCGGCCGCCGCGGCATCGGCATCGGCAGCGCCGGCCTGCCCTCGTACAACCTGCTGCTGGAGGGCCACACCGACGCCCTCGAGAACGACGTGATCATCTACATGAAGCAGGGGCAGACGCCGGCCGTCTCCCGGCACGTCACCGACCCGGCGATCCGCGGCTACTTCGAGCACGAGGGGCACCGCACCGTCATCTCGCAGCGCGCCCTGCAGGACCACAGCGACCCGTGGCTCGGGTACACCACCCTGCACGGCCGCGGCCAGCTCGTCGCCGAGGTCTCCCCGTACGCGGCCGACCTCGACTGGACCGACCTCAACGAGCCGGACGACCTGCGCACCGTCACCGAGTACCTCGGCCGGGCCACCGCCACCATGCACGCCGCCGCCGACGAGTCCTCCAGCGGCCACAGCCTCGTCCCGTTCTCCACCGAGCACGCCATCGACAAGGCGATCGCCGCCGACGAGGACGGCTTCACCGGGATGCTCGTCGACTTCGCCCACGCCTACGGCGACCGCGCCCGCCGCGACCACCAGCTCTTCGTCGACCTCTTCCGCAACGGCCGCATCCCGGGGCTGTAGTCCCACCCGCGTCATGCCGAGGGCCCGGGGCCCGGCACGGTTTCCCGTGCCGGGCCACCGGGCCCTCCGGCGTGCTGTCGCCGGATCAGTACTTGGCGAAGTAGCCCGTCAGGTCCACGATGGCGTGGCTGTGCGTGGCGTGGTTGTACAGGTCGATCTGCTTGTCACCGGTGGCGACCGTGGCGTGGACCGAGAGGTTCTGGCCCGCCGAGAAGTTCAGCGAGCTGGACGTCGGGCGCGTGGTGCCGTGCGCGAACAGGGTGAAGAACCCGTCGGCGTCACTGCCGGTGGTGGTGGCGTTCACCACCACGGCGTCCGCGGTGGCAGGCAGGTTGCCGATGGTCGTGACCTGCCCGTAGGCGAGCGGCGCACCGCTGTTCTGCCGGGTGTCCAGCAGACGGCTCGGGCTCGTCGGGTGGAACAGCTCGGTGGCGCTGGGGCTGTAGTAGCCGACCAGGTCCACGATCGCGTTGGTGTTGCCGCCGGAGTTGAAGAGACTGATCTTGCCGCCGGCGCCGATCGGCACGATGGCCTGGTTGGAGATGATCGCGCCGGGCGTGAAGTTGACGTTCGAGGTGCTCGGGCGGGTCGCACCGGTCGGGTGCGCGATGAAGAAGCCGCCCGCGGTGGGCTGGACGGCCGTCAGCGTCACCACGGCCGCGGTGGCGTCGGCCGGGATGTCGTTCTGGCCCGTGATCTGGACGTCCTTGGTGGCACCCGGGCCGAGCGGGCCGCCCGCCGAGCGGGTGTCCAGCAGGCGGACCGGAGTCTTCGGGGCGTACTTGTTCGGCGAGGTCGGGCTGTAGTATCCGGCGACGTCGACGATCGCGTCGAAGTCGCTGGTGGTCGTCCACAGGTAGACCTTGCCGTCCGCGCCGACCGGCGCGGTCACCAGGTTCGCGACGGTCTGGCCCGCGGCGAAGTTGACCGACGAGGTGGTGGGCTTGGCCTTGTCGTTCGGCTCGACCGCGACGAAGCCGGCGGTCGACGGGTTCACGACCGTCACGTTGAGGACCACCGCGCTGGCGCCCTGCGGCAGCTTGAACGGGCCGGTGCTGTCCGGACCGAGGTTCAGCACCTTCTCGTTGCCGCCCTGCCCCGCCACCGGGGCCCAGGTGCGGCCGCCGGCCGAACGGGTGTCCATCACACGGGTGGGAGTGACGGGGGTGTAACCGGACGCCGGGTAGATGCCGGCCTTGTCCTGCAGCCACGTGGCGAGGTCGTCGACCCGGGTGTCGTAGGCACCGCTGTGCTCGGTCTCCTTGGAGTCGAGGCAACCGTTCTGCCAGGACCGGCTGTTGACGGCCACCAGCTCGTAGCGGTACTGGTGCTGGCCGACGGCGGCGTCGGGGGTCAGGTCGATGCCCTTCACGGCCGGGCCGCCGGCGGCACCCTTGCAGACCGGTCCGTTGCCGGGGCCCGGATCCGTGGACTTCGGGGCGAGGTCGATGCCGGTCGGAGCGACCGTACCGACCTGCATCACCGAGCTGCGGCCGAGGTCGTGGGTCCAGTCGTCGGCCGTGCGCTCGAAGCCGCCGACCGTCAGCAGACTCCCGGCCGCCGGGGCGGCAGTCGCGATCTGCATGGGTGTCACGTCGCGGATCGGGGTGGCCAGGCGGGCCAGCACGAGATCGCGGTCGGTGCGCGGAACCAGCTCGACGACGTCGTAGGTGGACGGCAGCGGAGGATCGCTCAGCCGGATCCGGGAGATGGTGGCGGTGGTCTTGTCCGCGGGCGCCCCGGCAGGCACGTCGAGGCCCTGCTCCGGCTTGTCGACGAAGCAGCTCGCGGCGGTGAGGACCCACGACGGGTCGACGAGGGTGCCGGAGCAGCTGCGCTTGTCCCCGACCGTGATCCTCATCATGGTCTCGAGCGGGTCGGTCCGGCCGGGAAGCGTTCCGTGCTCGGGAGGCGGACCCGCGGGAACACCCGCCACGGCACCGGTGATGCGCAGTTCGAGCAGAACGGACCGGGAGGCCGGGTTCGACCCCGCCTCGCCCACGCCGACGGCGGTGTCCGCGGGCACGTCGACCGTCTGGGCCTTGCCGTCGGTGGTGAGGCTGGCCTGCAGGGTACGGCCGGTGGTCTCCAGCCGGAACGTGTCGGGGACGTTCAGCGCGAGGTAGCCGGTGGAGTACGGCGCGGCGAAGCAGACGCGGTGCAATGGAGTCCGCAGAGTACGGCCCCAGACCGCCACCTGGTGCGGCGAGTCGCACGAGGTGTGGGTGATGTGCCCGTCACCGCGGAGCAACGTCGCGCCAGTGGTCTGCAGGATCTCCTGGGCACCCGGGTAGGCGCCGTCCTCCACCGCGAAGGGTGCTGCGGCATTGGCGGCCGGCTCGGAGGCGGCGGCGAGCGGAGCAGGCGCACCGAGAACGGCCGCGGCCAACGCCGTAGTTGCTGCCGGAAGCCATCGGCGTATACGTGGAGCCATCGACTCACTTTCAAATCGGTATGAGGTCTTCCGCTTTTGTTGCATGCGGAGGAGCCGTTGCAACCACCGGATCATAGCGGCCACCAACAACAGACTGTTCCTCAGCGCTGGTTCGACAGAAAGAACATGACGATTCGCCACATGACTGACCGACGGATTGCCGTTGATTCGACTACGGCTTGCCGGACTTGCCATGATTCCTCGCCGGCCGGTTCGACCGGCTCTCACGAATGAGGGGGATTCCTTGCGTTTTGACATATCCCGGACCGCTGGACACGGGAGGAGGTTCTTGGGCGCGCGCAGTGTCGGACGGGTCCTGCCGCTGGCTCTGTTGGCCGGGCTGCTGTCAACTGCGCCGGCAGTGGCGGACGACCCGACTCCGGCCGGCCTGGGCGCCACCGACCGCGGGAAGGTCGTGCAGTTCTGGCAGGACGGCGGACCTGCCGTCAAGGCGGCTGCCGAAGCCGCTCTGATCGCCTCCGGCCAGGACGCGATCGGCACCTTCCTGTCCTCCGGACGGGCCACGGCCCAGGAGCAGGACGACAGGGAGACCGCCCTGCAGATCGTCGCGCAGGGCGGCCGAGCCCTGCGCGAGGCCGCGCAGCACGCCCTGGCGGGCAACGCGCAGGACCTGGACGCGTTCCTCAAGGACGGCTGGCAGAAGCCCTTCGAGGAGGACCAGCTCGTCGAGGCCACCCGGATCGGCGGTGGGCCGGATGCGGGCCGGGGCCTGAAGGAGGCCGCGAACGCGGCGCTGAACGGCTCCGTCGAGCAGGTTCAGAAGTTCCTGAACAAGGATCAGTACGAGCTGCGCGACACGGATGACCTGGTCCGGGTGGCTCAGCTGGAGAGCGCGGGTGGTCCGGCGACGAAGCGTTCCGCGGCTTCGGCGCTGAACTCGTCGATGGCCGACGTCCGCGAGTTCCTGCTGGTGGGCCAGTTCGTGGCGCGCTCGCACGACCAGGAATTCGCGAGCGTCGAGCAGCTCGTCGAGCAGGCGCGGGTGGCCGGCGAGCAGGCCGAGCAGGAGGCGGCGGCGGCCAAGGACGCCTCCGACCGCGCGATCAGCGCAGCCCAGCTCGCGAAGGATGCGGCCGAGCGCGCCGCGGCCGAGCTGCGGGCCGCCCAGGGTGATGCGGCGCGGGCGATCGAGGCCAGCCGGCGCGCGGCCGAGGCGACCCGACGGGCGGCGGACGCTGCCGCGTCCGCGGTCAGTGCGGCACGTAAGGCCGCTGCCGCCGCGCGTCTCGCCAACGTGACCGCCACCAACGCCGCCTCCGCTGCGGCCGACGCGTCCGAGGCAGCCGGCAAGGTCTTGAAGGCGGCTTCGGCGGGCGCGGTGGACGCGGCGACGATCCATCAGGCCGAGTACTACGCGCGGATGTCCTCCACCACGGGTGACTGGGCGAACCGGGCCACGAACGCGGCATCTGCCGTGGAGAAGGTGGCCGATGCGCTCAAGGGCCTGACCGGGTCCTTGAACGCGGCGCTGACGGCCGCGGACGAGGCAGGTACCCTCGCCGAGCGGGCGGGGGCGTCCGCGACTGAGACGAAGGCCGCCGCGGCGTCGGCGCGCCGGTATGCCGCGGAGGCGACCCGAGCGTCCGGCGTCGCATCGCAGTTGGCGTCCGATGCCGGTAAGGCGGCGGCGCAGGCGAGGGACGCCGCGAGGTCGGCGTCCGGTCACGCGAGTGCGGCGGCCCAGGCGGCGCGGGAGGCCACCTCGCACGCGGGGGACGCAGCGCAGGCCACGGAGCAGGCGAGGATCCACTCGGAGGCGGCGAAGGTCGCAGCGAACGCCGCGACCGCGGCCGCGCAGCAGGCCGTCGACATCGAGCGGGCCGCACGCAAGGCGGACGACGAGGAGATCGCTGCGCGTACGATCGCCGGCCGCAATCACGCCGAGGACCTGAGCGCCGCCTACCAGCAGGCACAGGCCGGGGCCGACCGGGTCCAAGCGGAGGCGCGGAAGCTCGGCCAGGACGCCGTCACGCTGGCGGCCCGGGCCGCCCAGCCCGGTGCGGACCTCGGCCAAGTGGTCGCCGACGGCCGGCGGATGGCCGTGGCCACGATGAAGGTCGGTGGCCCCTGGAGCCGTACGGCGGCCGCCTACGCCCTTGCCGGCTCCGACAACGCGATGGCCGACTACGCCCGCACCGGCTGGCAGAACGCCCGCACCAGCGATGAACGCGACCAGATCCACGACATCGTCACCGACACCCCGTACAAGGCGGTGCGCGAGGCGGCGAAGGCCGCGTACAAGGGTGACGCCGCCCAGGTGCACGCGTTCGTGGAGACCGGCCAGCACCAGGCGGCGTTCACCGACTACCAGGTCGAGGCCAGCCGGATCGCCCAGAACAGCGGGCCCGGCGTCAAGCAGGCCGCCGCCGATGCCCTCAACGCCGGCACCCCCAAGGCGCTCGTCGACTTCCTCACCACCGGCCAGTACACGGCACGGGAGACCGACGATCGCGTCCTGGCCGCCCAACTCGCCCAGAACGGCGGAGCCGAGGTCAAAGCAGCAGCCGAAGCCGCCCTCGTCAGCCCGCCCAATGTCCTGCGCACGTTCATCGAGTCCGGCCAGTTCCAGGCACAGCGTCAGGACCAGCTGATCGCGGCACACCTGTCGCAGGTCGCGCAGGCGATCTCGGAGGTGGCCGACATCGCGGCCAGGGCCCGGCAGAGCGCCAGCGAGGCCTTGAGGGTGTACGCGCTGGCGCGCAGCGCTACGGCCGAGGCAGATAAATATGCCGCCCAGGCTCGGACGGATGCGGCGGACGCGGCAACGGCGGCCCAGCACGCCCGGGAGGCGGCGGACAAGGCGGAGGCGTCGGCCAAGAAGGCCGCCGAGCACGCAAAGACGGCGAACCAGGCCCGACAGCGGGCCACCGACAGCGCGAACCAGGCCGCCGATTCCGCTGTCTGGGCCCAGTCGAGTGCCACCGCCGCCGCCACGAGTGCGGCCAAGGCCTATGCCACTGCCGCGGCCGCACAGATCGTCGCCGAACAGGCCGGCAAGGACGCCAAGTCCGTCAACGAAATCTTCCAGAACGCCCTGGCACAGGCCAAGGCAGCGCAGTTTCAGGCGCAGTACGGCCCGGGGTGGAATCCCGTCATGTTGTCGGCTCTGCCGCCTTACATGCGGGGCGTCATCGCCTTCAACAACCTCCCGATAGACCAGAAGCTCAAGGTGGCGATCCAACTCGCCCACCTTGAACTCGACTTGCTCTCGTCACTTCCGATCGTCGGCGTACCTGCCGGCCTGGCCAACTGTGTTGGCTACACCATGGAAACCCAGATGGGTCTTTCGGACGGCTACATGGACGCCGCGCTGTCCTGCGCCAGTACGGTTCCGATCGCCGGGTGGGGAGCGCTGGGGGTCAAGCTCGAGAAGTGGGGGGTACGGGCTTCGAAGATCAGCGAGTCCCTCCAGGGGCTTTTCCGGAAAGCCGACGACCTGCCCCCCTGCGTGACGAAGCCAAACAACAGCTTCCCCGCCGGCACGCTCGTCCTGATGAGTGACGGCACCAGCCGGCCGATCGAGGAAATCCGCACTGGCGACTCGGTGACGGCCACCGACCCCGCGACCGGAACCACGGGGGCGCAGAACGTCGCGGCGACCATCCGCACGCCCGAGGACCGCGACTTCACAGAACTCACGATCAGCGGTCCGGACGGCACGAGCGGGACGGTCACCTCCACCGACCACCACCGTTACTGGTCCCAGAACCGGCACTCCTGGCTCGAAGCCGCGGACCTGGCCACCGACGACACCGTCCGGACCCCGACCGGCCAGGCCGCCCGGATCACCGGCATCCGGCACTGGACGTCCCCGCAGCCCGCCTACAACCTCACGGTCAGCACCGCCCACACGTACTACGTGCTGGCCGGCACCACATCCGTACTCGTCCACAACGAGGACTGCCTGACCGCGATCGCCCTCGGTCTCACCCGGACGGATGACGATCCTTTCCTGATTGACGAGTTCTCGGATTTGGTCAAGGCGCCGTATTACAAGCACTGGCCGGTAGTGAACTGGGAGAACGGGGTCAGGGACGCACTCAAGCCGACCAGCACCACACAGATCCATTTCAATCTGACCCACATCGACGACCCCGCCGCGTGGGCCAAGGCGAACGAGGGCGTAATTTCTCCCGACGGCGACTTCACCGGCTGGGAGCTAGCCATGATCAAGGCAGCGCCACGTTCGGTCAAGGACCGCGTAACCTGGTGGCTCAACGGTAAGAAGGTGCCCGAGCCCGAATGGGTGAGGTAGTGATGGAACCAGCCAACGAATACCGGCCCGTGATACTTCCACTCCAAATCGATCGGTCTTTCCGACCGTGGCGTTACCAGGTGTCCCACCGGACACTCGTGCTGCGCAGTGAGGCCCGCGATGCGGTGCCGCAGGTACTCGACGTGGTCTTCATGAACGTCCTGGCGATGAAGATCAGGCACGACTACCGCCAGCTGGTGATCTCCGAGGCCGACGATCTCGACGAAGCCGCAGACTTCGTCGAGGTTCCCGAGCGGTTCCGTCACAACTACCGGACCTACCAGGTCTCGGACGGGACCCACAGCGGATTCGTGGTCTGCGGAGCCCTGCAGCTCCGCCACGATCCGACGAGTTGATCATGTGACAGGTCGGGCCGCCCTGGGCTGAAGAGGGCGGCCCGATCGCATACCTGGTAACCGGCAACACGACTGCGGCGGCCAGGGAGACGACAGCACGGCCGAGGGTCGCCGCCTCGGGGTTCCGCGCAGGGACGTCGCATCCCGGCGGCACGCGACAGTCCGGTCGGTCTGCAGGTAACGGCCCAGCACCTCCTGCCCAGAGGGCCGCTCCTCCCGGGCCTGCTCGCGGTCGTCTGCAACCTCATCCGTCGCCACCGTGGCGCCATCCGGCTGCCGCGGTCCCGTCCGTTTCGGTCGCGGCTGCTGCGTCGAACTCCTGCCGCCGTTGGCCGGTCCCGTCGTCGGCCCCGGCGAACCCACTGCGCAGCATGAACAACCAGTGCCTACCGCAGGTGCCACGCCCGGCAGGGCAAAGTTCCATACGAACGATCACGCGTGGCTCTGATCAGGCGGCCGACAAGCAGACGGCGACCGCGGTCAGCCGTCCAGCTCCGCGAGGAACGCCAGGGCGGTGGCCCAGGTGCGTTCGGCGGCCTCCTCGTCGTAGTCGGGGAGCTCGGGGTCGGTGTAGATGTGGCCGGCGCCGCGGTAGCGGTGGACCTCGACGTCGGCGCCGGCCTTGGTCATCCGCAGGTACCAGGCGTTCAGCCAGTCCTCCGGCTCGAAGGGGTCGGGCTCGGCGACGTGCAGCTGGACGGCGACGGAGGTGGCGGCGTCGTCGCGGATGTCGGAGGTGCCGTGCAGCAGGAGCAGGCCGGCCGCGTTGGTGTCGGCGAGGGCGAGGTTCTGGGCGAGGGCGGCGCCGAGCGAGAGGCCGGCGTAGACCAGGCCGGGCCCGCCCTGGCCGAGCAGCGGGGCGGCGGCGTGGACGGCGCGGCGCAGCAGTTCGTCGGTGGTGAGCTCGTCCTTGTACGCCATGCCGTCCTCGACGGTGTCGAAGACCCGGCCGTCGTACAGGTCGGGGGTGTGCACCTCGTGTCCGGCGGCGCGGAGCCGGTCGGCCGCGGCGTGGACGGCCGGGCGGAGTCCGTAGGCGGAGTGGAAGAGGACGATCTGGGCCACGGGGTGCTCCTGCGTGCTGGGAGGCGTGCTCGGGGACGGTGCGATCTCCCATGATCCCCCACGGCGCCGGCAAAGGGCGGGCCCGGCCCGCCGGGGTGCGGCGGGCCGGGCGCGGGCGCCGGAGGGCGCGGGTGTCAGGAGGTCTCGACCCAGACCCCGCCGAAGCCCTGCTTGGCGTACAGGCTGACGAAGTTCCAGCCGGCGGGCGGGTTGGTCACGGTGAGCGTCTCGGCGTTGCCGGTGCCGGCCGATCGCGTGGTGTACGCGGTGCTGGTGGCCCAGTTGGTGTTGCTGTAGTAGAGGTCGGCGTCGCCGGTGCCGCCGCCGCTGGTGACGGTGAGGCGGGCGGTGCCGGCCGGGACCCACAGGTAGAGGTAGCGGTGGTCACCGGTGGGCGCGGCGAGGTTGCTGCGGCGGCAGCCCGGCTCCAGGCGGCGGGTGTCGGGGGCGGTGCACTCGGGGCGGCCGCAGCCGGTGGGGGTGCAGCTGCCGAGCCAGCGGTCGAAGTCGGCGTCGTAGCGGGTGCCGATGGTGCCGGTGAGCAGGGTGCGGGCGCCGGCCCAGTCGCCGGTGCGGTAGCGGGCGAGCAGGGTGTCGACGTCGGCCCGGTGCGTCTCGATCATGTAGCGGACGGCCAGGTAGCCCCAGTTGTAGATGCGGGTGGAGTCGGCGTTGTCGTAGGTGGTGTCGAAGAGGGTGCTGAGCCGGTAGGTGTGCTTGCCGGCCTGGGTGAGGGCGTCGGTGTAGGTGGCGCCGCGGTAGGAGTAGGAGACGTACTCGGCGAAGCCCTCCACCCACCAGACGGTCGGGGTGGCGGTGCCGGCCGCGAAGTCGCCGTACATGTCGAACCGGCCGTCGAGGTAGTGGGTGTACTCGTGGTTGAGGTTCCAGATCTGGAAGTCGGGGCGCAGCCACTCGGCCTCGTGGGCGATGAACCGGGGCTGGTTGCCGGCGGCGGAGGGGTCGCCCTCCAGGTACATGCCGCCGTTGTCGGTGCTGATGCCGTAGATGGCTCCGGCGTAGGTGCGGTAGTCGGTGCTGGAGTGGAAGACGACGACCTCGATGGTGGTGTTGCGGTCGCCGGCGACCGGGCCGTTGTCGCGGACGATGCCGTGCACGTAGGCGTCCTGGCCGGCGAGGCTGGTGCAGGTGGCGGTGAGCTGGTCGGCCGTCATCTGCTGGGCGAGGATGCGGATGCTCGGGCTGCAGGTGCGGGTGACGGTGAGGACGGCGGCCTTCAGCCGGTTCGCGAGGTCGCAGGTGCCGTAGTAGGCGCACTGGGCGGCGTCGTACTCGGCGGCCATCTCGGCGAGGCCGACCCAGAGCTGGGCGGTGGGGCCGGTCATCGCGGTGCGGCCGAGCAGGTCCTTGACCAGCGGGCGGACGGCGGCCTGGAGTTCGGGGTGCTGGAGGAAGCGGGCGAGTTCCCGGCCGGCGTTGGAGACGAGGTAGCCGCGGTCGCCGCCGAGCATCCCGAGGTGGGCGGTCGCGAAGGCGCCGAGGGTGTCGAGGACGCCGTGGTCGGCTGCGACGGCGGCGACGAAGTCGGGTGACTGGTGGCCGCGCCAGAGCACCGTGAAGGTGTTGTTGACGGCGTTGAGCATCCACCAGGAGGCGTCGTAGCGGGTGTCGTAGTCGGTGAGCAGGCGCCGGACGACGGCGAGGTAGCGGGCGTTCTCGCCGGAGCTGTCGATCAGGGTGACGGCCTCGGAGAGGGTCTGGCCGTTGGCGTCGGTGACGTCGCGGGAGTGCGGGGCGGCGAAGAAGGCGTCGAGGGCGGCGCGGATCGAGCCCTGCAGGGCGGCGCCGTAGCTGCCGACGTCGCCGGAGTGGTACCACTGCACGTAGTAGCCGGCCCGCAGGTAGAGCACCAGTTGGGCGGCGGAGGTGCTGTTGTCGCCGGGGTAGGCGGTGGAGACGTCCCGCAGGGCGTCGGCGACGGAGACCATCTGGGCCTCGCGGAAGGCGCCGCGGGCGTCCGTGCCGGTGAGGGTGAACAGGGTGTTGATGCAGCCGGTGTCGGCGGCCTTCACGGCCTGGACGAGGGCGGCGCCGGTGCGGCCGGTGAAGTCGCCGACCGAGCAGGCGGCGGCCGCGGTGCGGGGTGCGACGGCGCTGCGGGGTTCGGCGGTCGAGGGTGCGGTTCGGGGCTTGTCCCGCCGGGTGGCGGCGGCGTCGTAGGCGGGCTGGGGGGCCCGTTCGGCGGGGCGGGAGAGGGCGGCCTCGGCGGGGGCGAGGGCGGTCTCGGGCCGCTGGACGGTGGCCGGGCTCGGGGCCGGGCCGGAACGGCTGGTGGTGCCGGGGTGCTGCGGAGTGCTCGGGGCGGCTTCGCTCTCGGTGGAGAGCAGCAGACCGAGCGTCAGGCAGCAGACGAGCGCGAGGGCGAGCCACCGCAGGGCGCGCAGGGGCGAGGGTGTCCGGGAGGTGTGCACGTGGGGGCCTCCGGGCCGGGTGAAGTGGCCGCGTGGGGGCGGCCGTTGACGGTGACGGGCAGGGCGGAGCGATCCGCACGGCTCCGCTGCCCGTGAAGGTGTGACATGTACAATTGCACGCGTCACATGGCATGGGAAGTCCCCACGCAGACTCAAGTTCGCTCCACAGAGGCCCAGTTGGGCCTGAGCTGCGGAGAAGCGGCGTGGACATGAAGAGTCAGGGAATAGTCGTCCCAAAGTATGGACATCTGATTACCAGCCAGTAGCCTCTGACGCTGTGACAGAGACCACCGACTCCGTGTCCCCCGCCGCCGCCCGGCCGCGCCGCCGCCGGGTGCTGAAGGCCGCCGCCCTCACCGCCGGCGCGGCCGTCCTGCCGATCGCCGCGGGCACCGCGCCGGCCACCGCCGCCACCGCTCCGCAGTTCCTGCACGGCGTCGCCTCCGGCGACCCGCTCGCCGACGGCGTCGTGCTCTGGACGAGAGTGACGCCCACCCCGGACGCCGTCCCCGGCTCCGGCGCCGGCCCGGCCACCGACGTGGTCTGGCAGATCGCCACCGACAAGTCCTTCACCTCGGTGCGCGCCAGCGGCACGGTCACCACCGCCGCCGCCACCGACCACACGGTCAAGGTGGACGTCCGCGGCCTGACCGCCGACACCGTCTACTGGTACCGGTTCACCGCCGGCGGGGTCTCCTCCCCCGTCGGCCGCACCCGCACCGCCCCCGCCGCCGACGCCGCCCTCGACCGGCTGCGGCTCGGCGTCGCCTCCTGCGCCAACTGGGAGGCCGGCTACTTCTCCGCGTACCGCCACCTCGCCGCCCGCGGCGACCTCGACGTCTTCCTCTTCCTCGGCGACTACATCTACGAGTACAAGACCGGCGAGTTCTGCGCCGCCGGCAAGGTCGTCCGCCCGCACGACCCCGCGCACGAGATCACCACCCTCGCCGACTACCGCACCCGGCACGGCAGGTACAAGACCGACCCGGACCTGCAGGGCCTGCACGCGATCGTGCCGACCGTCGCCATCTGGGACGACCACGAGTTCGCCAACGACGCGTGGTCCGGCGGCGCCGAGAACCACACCCCCGGCACCGAGGGCGACTGGTCCGCGCGGATGGCCGCCGCCAAGCAGGCCTACTTCGAGTGGATGCCCGTCCGCCCGTCGATCGCCGGCACCACCTACCGCCGGCTGCGCTACGGCAAGCTCGCCGACCTGCACCTGCTCGACCTGCGGTCGTTCCGCTCCCAGCAGGTCAAGGTCGGCAGCGGCGACGTCGACTCCGCCGACCGCACCATGACCGGCCGCGCCCAGCTCGACTGGCTGAAGTCCGGTCTCTCCGCCTCCGACACCACCTGGCGGCTCATCGGCAACGAGGTGATGATCTCCCCCGTCGCCTTCCTGTCGCTGCCGGACTACCTGCTTCGGCCGATCGCCAAGCTGCTCGGCCTGCCCGGCGAGGGCCTCGCGATCAACCCGGACCAGTGGGACGGCTACACCCACGACCGCCGCGAGCTCCTCGGCCACCTGAAGAACAACGGCATCGGCAACACCGTCTTCCTCACCGGCGACATCCACTCGGCCTGGGCCGCGGACGTCCCGAGCGAGGCCGCCACCTACCCGGCCTCGGGCAGCGTCGCCACCGAGTTCGTCGTCACCTCCGTCAGTTCCGACAACATCGACGACTTCCTCAAGGTCGCCCCGCAGACCCTCTCGCTGGTCGCGGCCGCCGCCATCCAGGCGGCCAACCGCCACATCAAGTGGGTCGACCTCGACTCGCACGGCTACGGCGTCCTCGACATCACCCCGCAGGCCGTGCAGATGGACTACTACATCCTCTCCGACCGCACCCGGCGCGACGCCACCACCAAGTGGACCCGCTCCTACCGCACCCGCACCGGTACCCAGCAGGTCGAACGGGTCTGGTCCCCCGTCAAGTGACCCAGACGCGCCCGCCCGCGGCAGGAGAGGCCGCGGGCGAGCAGGTCGCCGGCGGTGAGCCGTTCGACCTCTTCGGGGGCGGCGTCGAAGGGGCCCGGGTAGAGGCGGTAGGCGGAGCCGGACAGCTTCTCCGGGGCGGGGACGTCGCCGTCCACCAGGGTGACGAACGCCCGGGTGCCGGCCAGGCGTTCGGTGGCGGTGGCCCGCTCGGCGGCGTCCGCTCCCACCAGCTGCCGCAGGCGGGCGGCGAAGTCCTCCACCGGCTCGCCCTCGTGGCGGCGCCAGCTGCGCAGCCCCGCGCCGTCCCGGCCGCGGACGAGCACCTCGTCGGCGCCGGCGGCTGCCTGCGCGACGGCGAGGTCCCAGAGGGTGGCCCGGTTGCCCGGGGAGAAGTGGTCGAGGACGTCCTTGGAGAGCCGGCCGACCTCCTCGCTGTACCGGCGGACGCTGTGGAAGCCGCCGTCCGCCCCGGTGTTGAGGTCCGTCCAGGTGTAGCGGCGGTCCTCCAGGTCGACGATCATCGGGACGCAGACCTTGGCGTCGCCCATCAGGTCGAGTCGCTGCCGGACGGCCTTCGGGTCGTAGTGGCCGACGCCGCGGTCGGCCGCGGAGAGCTGGATGAAGCCCGCGAAGGCGTCGGTGAGCTGCTCGAAGGCGACGTCGTTGTAGCTGAAAACGATCATCACCGCGTAGCGGCTGCCGGCGGCGGCGAGCCGGCCGAGGTCCAGGTCGACGAACTCGGTGGCCCCGTGCGGCGGCGGCGCGGAGACGAAGTCCCCGGAGTGGACGGCCGCCCGGTCGCCGTGCACCAGCTCGGTGTAGTCGCACAGCCCGGTGAACCGCCACTCGGCGTCGTACAGCGCGACCGAGAGGTCGAGGTCCACCCGCAGGTGCTCGGGCTGCATCCAGTGCAGGAACAGCCGCAGGCGCTCGCCCGCGGGCAGGCGCTGCCGGCTGCCGCGCGGGACGGCGACCAGGGTCTTGGCGGCGGCCCGCTCGGCGAACGGCACCACCAGGTCGGCGAGGCCCTCGTCGATCAGGGCGAGGTCGTAGCGCTCCCCCGCGCACCGCCGCAGCAGTTCGGTCTCCACGGACTCGACGACCGGGCGGGCGAGTTCGGCCGGGACGACGGCGCCGTGGTCCTCCCGGGCGTGCGCCAGGGAGACGGTGCCGCGCGGGAAGTACAGCCGGCGCTCGCCCTGTTCGCGGTGGCCGCGCAGCCGGCCGTAGGCGCCGAGCAGCGGGCCGGGGGCGGCGCCGCGCAGGGCGTCGGTGACGGTGCGCAGCACGTCCGCGGGCAGCGGTTCGCCGGGGGCGGTGGCGGCCTGCACCCGGAGCAGGTGGTGCAGGCGGCGGGCGAGTTCGCCGGGCCGGGCTGCCAGGGTGCGGGCCGGGCCGGCGACGTCCACGGCGGCGAGCCGGGACTCGGCCCGGCCTGCGAAGCCGGTGAAGCCGAGCCTGGTGCGTCCGCCGGTCTCCACCACCCGCAGCGGGTGCGGCGGTTCGGCGAACCCGGCGCCGACCGGGTGCTCCCGCAGGTCGGTCTCCCGCAGCAGCACGAAGGCCGCGGCGATCGTCGGGTAGCGGTTCCGGTACTCGTACGGGTGGAGGAGTTCGCCGGCACGCAGCCAGGCGGAGCGGTGGCGGCGCAGGTCCTCGGCGAGCGAGGGCAGCGGCAGGCCGTCGAGGATCGCCAGCAGGCCGCGGCGCAGCGGGCGGGGCAGGTTGCGCAGCCGTAGCCGCCGGGCGGTGGCGGGCAGCAGGTCGGGCTCGGCGCCGGACCAGGACCAGAGCAGCCGCAGCACGTCGGTGGCGGTGTCGATCCGTTCGGCGAGCACCGGCAGGGCGCCGTCCGGGTCGCGGCGCAGCAGGGCGGTGAGGACGACGGCCTTGGTCTCGCGGACGGGGATCTGCGCGGGGAGGCGCATCGCCAGGTCGTCGGGGGCGAGGGCGAGCAGCGCGGCGAGGTCCTCGCGGTCCTGCGGGTCGAGCGGGGTGCGGCGGGCGAGCAGCCGGGTCAGTTCGGCCAGTGCGACGTCGAGGGTCTCGCCCTCGGCGAGGCGCAGCGGGCGGAGCGTCTGCTCGCCGCCGAACTCCTCGGCGGCCTTGCGGCCGGCCGGGTTGTCCTCGCCGAGCCAGGGTTCGTCGGCGAGCGGGGTGGCGCACAACGGGCAGCGGTCGCCGCGCCCTTGGGCCGTCAGGCCGTGGTGGCAGCCGGGGCAGAGCAGGTGTGCGCAGGGGGCGAGTGCGGCGATGCCCGCCTCGGCGCCGACCCGGCCGCAGTGCGCGCAGGGCTGGCGCGGCTGGTTGAGCAGGAAAGCGCGGATGCTGCGCGAGTAGAGGATGTGCGCGTGGTCGGGCACCGCGTCCGGGAACCGGTGGAACAGGGTGAGGTGCCGGCGGTCGGCGCCGAGCCGGTGGTCGATCCGGGCGAGCAGTCCGCTGCCGACGGCGGCCAGCGCGGTGGGTGTGAGCCGGGCCAGGGCGGCGCGCAGGCCGGCGGTGAGCAGGTGGCCGCGCTGGGCGAGGTCGGCGTCCAGGGCGACCAGGCCGGCGGTGCTCCAGGGGTCCGCGGCGGGCAGCAGGCCCGCGGTCGGGACACAGACGGCTCCGCGGCGGCGGAGCAGGAACGAATCGAGGTCGACGTCGACGTCAGCCGAGGCGACTCGGGTCATACGGAGAATCCCCCGGGGGATGCGAAGGCGGGAGAGGAAGAGGGGGGCGGAGAGGGGGCACGCTGGTTCTTTTCGAGGAGGAAGGAGAAGGAAGCACGCCGCGGAGCCGCCCGCATCCGCGACCCTAGTGCAGCCCCGCCCGGGCCCGCCAGCGATTTACCGCCCGCGCCGCGCATAGCGTTCACTTCCCATCCATTGCAACGAATGTCGACTGCGCTCATTGCATTCAACCTGCAACCGTTGCAATGATTTCCCGTCATCAACCTGCAGTGACGCCATTTCTTCGCAACAGGCTTGTTGCCACATCCATGAACGCAACGTAGCGTTTCCGGCATCAGAAACAACAAGCCGAAGGAACGCACGATGCAGAAGTTCGACACCCCCGCCCCGATCGCCGTCGTCCTGGACATCCCCGCGGGACGCCTCCGGGTGGTCGCGGCCGACCGGGCCGACACCGTCGTCGAGGTGCTGCCCGCGGACGCCGCCAAGGGCCGCGACGTGAAGGCGGCCGAGCTGATCGAGG
>NZ_BAAALD010000022.1:63497-88968 GCF_039528095.1 Kitasatospora arboriphila | reverse complement strand
AGCGGACCCGCCCGGTGGGGTCGAGCGGGGGCGGGCGGTCCGGGCCAGGTCAGCGGGCGGCGAGGGCCTGGTGGCGCCAGTAGGTGAACCGCCGGAGCGGGTCGCCGTCGAGGCTCCACGGCCACGCCGTGACGGTCGGGCCGACGGCCGCGAAGACGCCGGCCGCCTCGCGGAGCCGGTTCGCCCGCACCAGGGCGTAGGCGAGCACGTTGAGGTCGGCGACGGCCGCGGCGTGGCGGAGGCCGCCCGGGCCGGTCCAGTACCGGGCCCGGTCCAGGGCGGCTTCCGCGTCCGCCCGGGCCCAGCGGCGTCGGGCGCCCAGTGCGGCCACCCCGCCGGCGTCCACACCGGCCCGGTACCGGCCCAGCAGCAGGGCCAGTTCGAGCCCCGCCACCGGCGAGCCGGCCGGGGCGGCGGCCCGGACGGCGTCGACGAACTCGAGCTCCTGCGCGTGCGACCCGCACTCCGCGGGGGAGAGGTAGCCGAGCATCTCCAGGTGTGCGGTGCGGTTCCACGGGTCACGCGCGCCGATCTCCCGGCAGACCGGGTGGACCTCCTCGGCCGGGCGGCGCAGCAGCCGCAGGACGCCCAGCAGGGCGAGCCAGGGGCCCGGGTCCTCCGGGCGGGCCCGGGCCGCGTCGTGGCAGCGCCGCACGAGTCCGTGGTGGTCGCCCGGCCGGCCGTCCCGGCGGGCCTGTGCCAGAGCCACCCAGACGTCGAAGACCAGCGGGTCCGCGTCCCGGGGCCGCTGCCGCCGCCACACCTGCGCCAGTGCGGGGGAGGCCGCCGCGGAGAGCACCGACAGCCGCAGGGTGCGGCGGTCCCAGTCCGTCCCGGCGTCCCGGAGGACCTGTTCGACCAGCACCGCGGACAGTTCCAGCCGGCCGTGGACCTGAGGGGCGGTCACGTGGGCCAGCACCCGGCCGAGCTCGGCGTCGTCCAGTTCGGGTGCGAGGCGTGCGGCGGGGCCGCGTCGTCGTCCGATGATCGGCATGGCGGGGGTGACCGGGTCCTCTCGTCGGGATCTCGTCGGATGCCTGGTGCGGCACCGTCACGCGTCGGCCGCCGCGTGGACCCGCTGCCCGCCGACGAAGGTCTGCTGGACGCGGGCGTGGGCGATCTCCTCCACGGGCCGGGCGAAGATGTCGCGGTCCAGCACGGCGAGGTCGGCGAGCCGGCCCGGGGCGACGACGCCCGTGTCGTCCAGGTGGTTCACGTAGGCGCTGCCCGCGGTGTAGGCGGTCAGCGCCGCGTCCAGGGTGATCCGCTGCTCCGGCAGGAACACCGGCCGGTCGCTGCCCGGGTCCTGCCGGTTGACGGCGTTGTGGAGCGCCGCGAGCGGGTCCGGGCTGGACACCGGCCAGTCGCTGCCCGCGGCCAGCACGGCGCCGCTGCGCAGCAGGTCTCCGAACGGGTACTGGCGGGCGGCGCGTTCGGAGCCGAGGAACGGGATCGTCAGCTCGTCCATCTGGGGTTCGTGGGTGGCCCACAGGGCCTGGATGTTGGCGGTCGCGCCGAGTTCGCGGAAGCGCGGGACGTCGGCGCTGTCGACCACCTGGAGGTGGGCCAGGTGGTGGCGGTTGCCGCGGTGCCCGTTGGCGGCCACGGCGGCTTCCACGGCGTCCAGTGCCTCCCGGACGGCGCGGTCGCCGAGTGCGTGGAAGTGCACCTGGAAGCCCTCGCGGTCCAGCCGGGTGACGATCCGGGCGAGCTCCGCCGGGTCGACGAAGGAGATCCCGGAGTTGTCGGAGGCGCAGCCGCAGCCGGTGAGGTACGGGCCGAGCAGGGCGGCGGTGCCGTTCTCGGCGATCCCGTCCTGCATGATCTTGACGGTGTGCGCCCTGATCCGGCCCACGGTGAAGGTGTCGCGGCGCTCCAGCAGCCGGTCGAGCTGTTCGAGGCCGGACTCGCGGTCCCACCACAGGGCGCCGCGGACCCGTGCGGTCAGCAGTCCGTCCAGGGCGGCCCGCCGGTAGGCGGGGGCGGGGTCGGCCGTCGAGGCGTGCTCGCCGAGCAGGGCGTCCTGCCAGGCGGTGATGCCGTGCGCGTGCAGGACCTGCTGGGCCCGCAGCAGCCCGGCCACCTGCTCGTCGAGGGTGACCCGGGGGACGTGCCGGGCGACCAGCTCCATCGCGCCCTCCTGCAGCGTGCCGGAGGGTTCGCCGTCGGCGTCGCGC
Source organism: Kitasatospora arboriphila (assembly GCF_039528095.1). Taxonomy (NCBI): domain Bacteria; kingdom Bacillati; phylum Actinomycetota; class Actinomycetes; order Kitasatosporales; family Streptomycetaceae; genus Kitasatospora; species Kitasatospora arboriphila. Next base: position 86,791 of record NZ_BAAALD010000022.1, on the reverse strand, counting down.
TCGATGCGGCCGTCGGCGGGGTCGGGGGTCCGGCCGGTCACGCCGGCGAGTTCCAGGGCGAGGGTGTTGACCCAGGCGCCGTGGTGGTCGCGGTTGACCAGGAAGACGGGCCGGTCCGGGACGGCCGTGTCGAGCAGGGTGCGGTCCGGCGTGCCGCCGGGGAAGGACTCCATCGACCAGCCGCCGCCGGTGATCCACGGCCGGTCGGGGTGGGCGTCGGCCCAGGCGCGGATCCGTTCGAGGAGGTCGGTCACGCCGGTGGCGCCGCCGAGGTCGCACTGTCCGAGTTCGATCCCGGCGCCGACGGGGTGGACGTGGGCGTCCTGGAACCCGGGGACGAGCAGGCGCCCGTGCAGGTCGACGACCTCCGTCCGGGGCCCGATCAGGTCGTGGACCTCGTCGTGCCCGACGGCGACGATCCGCTCGCCCCGGACGGCGACCGAGGTGGCGAACGGCCGGGCGGGGTCGACGGTGTGGACCGGGCCTCCGGTCAGGACGAGGTCGGCGGTGCGGTCGGACACGGGTGCTCCAGTGGGGGGTGGGGAGGGGGCCGGTGGGCGGGGCGGCCCACCGGCGCGGGCGGCTGCGGGGCGGTCAGGCCGCGTCGTCCATCGGCAGGGCGATGGCGTCGGCGTCGGTGCCGCGGCCGGTGGCGAAGTACGGGGAGCGGCGGTACCACTTGGCGACCGCCGCGGCGACCAGCCCGGTGACGACGAACAGGGAGGGGATCAGCAGCATGAACCAGCCGTTGTCGGGCCGGGCCTCGAAGTGGTCGCTCATGGTCGCGTACTGGAAGGCCAGGTAGGCGCCGAGGCCGAACAGCACCAGTGCGCTCACCGCGGGGACGATCACCGAGCGCAGTGCCTCCGCCGCCCCCTCGCGCAGCGCGCCGCGGAACCGCACCGCGCAGGCCGCCGCGGTGAGCCCGTAGTAGAAGGCCACGATCAGGCCGATCGAGTTGACGGCGGTGAGGATCATCGTGTTGATCCGCGGGATGCCCATGGCCAGCACGGCCACGCCGGCGGCCACCGCCATGATGATCACCGTGCCGACGGCGGGGGAGCCGTAGCGCGGGTGGACCTTCGTCCAGGCCCGTCCGAGGGTGCCGTCCCGGCCCATCGCCAGCGCGCCCCGCGCGGTGGGGATGACGCTCGACTGGAGCGAGGCGAAGGCCGAACACATCAGCGCCGCCAGCGGCAGCGAGGCCCAGGGCTCGGAGGAGAGCGAGGACCCGAGGAAGGTCAGCGCCTGCGGGCCCTGCTCGACCAGCGTCCCGGTGTCCATGACCCGCTGGAAGGAGACCGCCGCGAACACCAGCAGGCCGAGCATGGCGACCAGGGCGATCAGGCCGCCCCGGGACGCGTCCGAGGCGCTGCGGGTCTCCTCGTTGACGGTGAAGGCCGCGTCCCACCCCCAGAAGACGAACACCGCCAGCACCAGGCCCTGGGCCAGCGAGTGGAAGGAGTCGATCGCGAACGGGTTGAGCCAGCCGAAGGAGAACTCCTGGGTGCCGGAGACCACGGCCCAGCCGCAGAACAGCAGCAGGACGGCGTACTCGAAGGCCAGCAGCACCCACTGGAAGCGGGTCGCCGAGCGGACCCCGGTCACCGCGGTCACCGTCACGGCGACCAGGGCCACCAGGCCGACCACCGTGGTGACGGCGGTGGAGGTGGGGTCCAGGGCGATCCCGAAGAGCGAGTGCAGCCCGGCCTTGTCGGCGAACTGGAGGACCACCATGCCCGCCACGGCGCTGGTGTAGGCCATGAAGACCACGTTGGCGACCAGGATCACCCAGCCGGTCAGGAAGCCCAGCCAGGGGGTGAGGGCCCGGCCGACCCAGGTGTAGCCGTTGCCGCAGTTGGGCTCGGTGCGGTTGAGGCGCGAGTAGGACAGTGCGATGCCCAGGATCGGCAGGAACGCGACCAGGAGCAGTGCGGGGGTCTGGCGGCCCGCGTAGACGGCCAGGGCGCCCATGCCGATGCCGATGCTCGTGGTCGCCGCGGTGCTGGAGGCCGCGATGGCGATCCCGTCCCGTACGCCCAGCGTGCGGCGCATGGTGGCGGTCGACGGGGGTCTGTCCTCGACGGTGAGGTTCATGCCACTCCTAGGAGGTGGGGGCCGCGACGGGCGGCGGGCGATGAACGAACGGTGTGCGCCGATGAAACAACCCTGCCATACTTAAGTCAATAAGTTGTCGTAAGCCGCGCACCCCTCGCCGCCACCCCCGCCACCACCCTGGAGACCACCGATGGCCACACCCGAGCGCATCCCGGTCGAACGCCGCCGTCGCCGGCCCACCCGCAGCGGATCCCTGCTGAGCGCCGAGGCGATCACCGAGGCCGCGCTCACCCTCATCGAGGCGCCGGGGGGCAACGCGCTCACCGTGCGCAGGCTCGGCGCGGCCCTCGGCTGCGACCCCAGCGCCGTCTACCGCTACTTCCCGGACACCGACGCCGTCCTCCTCGCGGTCGCCGACCGCCTCATCCAGGACTCGCTGGAGGGCTTCGCCCCCGGCGGCGGCTGGCGGGAGGAACTGCGCGACTTCGCGCAGCGCCTGCACCGGTCGATGCTGACGCACCCCCGGCTGGCGGCCGTCCGCGCCTCCCGCGTCACCACCGGCCCGGCCGAGGCGCGCGCCGTCGACCTCGGCATCGGCATCCTGCTCCGGGCCGGCTTCCCGCCCGACCGCGCGGTTCGCAACTACCGGCTGTTCGTGGACACCGTGCTCGCCCAGGCCGCCGTCGACGCGGCCGTGCTCGACCTGGACGAGGAGCGGCGCGAGCAGCAGGGCGCCGCCTGGACCACCCACCACGCCGGCCTGCCGGCCGAGGAGTACCCCAACCTGTACGCGGTCCGCGACCACCTGGCCCTGATGGCGGGCGCGCTGCTCCCCGAGATCCTGGAGATGGTGATCGACCGGTTCGCCGGGGAGCTGGAGGCCCGGGGCTGACCGCGCGGCCCGGTGGCCCCGGGTGGCCGGTTCCCCGGGGCCGGGTCAGCCGGCCGGCAGGAAGCCCTCCAGCAGCGGGGCGAGCAGGGTGGTGCGTCGCATCACGTCCATGTGGGTGGTGCGCGGCAGGACGGCGAGGCGGGCGTCCGGGATCAGCTCGTACATCTCGACCGCGTGGTCGAGGCGGACGAAGTCGTGGTCGCCGACGACCAGCAGGGTGGGGGCCCGAAGCGTGCGGAGCCGCTCGGCCGGCCAGCCCCCGAAGGCGGCCACCGCGTCGGAGACCTTGGTGTGGAAGGCGTCGAAGTGCTCCGGCTCGGGGGAGACGGCGAGATGGGCGGCGCGCATCTCGGCGAAGTCCTCCGGGGTGGGCAACCGGGTGGAGCCGGAGGGGAGTCCGGAGGCGTGGATCTCCTCGTGGTAGCCGTCCGGGCGGTAGTTGACGGAGGCGAGCACGAGGTGGTCGACCCGCTCCGGGTGGTCCAGCGCGAGCTGCAGGGCGGCGTAGCCGCCGAGGCTGAAGCCGAGGACGTCGGTGCGTTCGACGCCGAGGCGGTCGAGCAGGGCGAGCACGTCCGCGGCCAGCAGGTCGATCCGGTACGGGCGATCGGTGTCGCGGGTATGCCCGTGCCCCTGGAGTTCCGGGGCGATCACCCGGCGGCCGCGGGTCAGCGCGGGCAGCAGCGTACCGAAGCACAGCTCGACGGTCAGCAGGCCGCCGTGCAGCACGACCAGCGGTCGGCCGGTCGTGCTGCCGTGCTCCTCGTAGTACAGGTCGAGCCCGTTGACGTGCGCGTAGCTGCCCGTGGTCACGCTGGTCTCCCGTCGGCGGCGGCCGGTCCGGTACCAGTCTGGCCCGTGCCGGCCCTCAGACCGTGTACCGCTCGACGAGGGCGCACAGGGTGTCGAAGGCGGGTTTGGGCGTGTGGTCGTCCGCCGTCAGCCCGAAGCGGTGGAAGAGCCCGGGCCCGGCGCTGTCGGCGTCGCGCAGCGAGAAGTGGGTGTACCCGCTCAGCCCGAGCGCTGCCGCGTGCTCGGCGACGGTGCGGACGACCGTCTCGACGATCTCGGCCTGCCGCTGCGGCGTCCGGCCCGGGCCGGTGGGCCAGCCGTGCTCGGTGATGTGCACCGGCAGGTGCCCGAGGCCGGCGGGTGCGAGCACGTTCTCGCGGTGGTGGCGCAGCACCGCGGCGACCGTGTCGGCGAGCTCGGCCGGCGCGACCGGGCGGAACACGTCGGGGAAGAAGTCCAGCCCCACGTAGTCGAGTTCGGCGCGGAAGTCAGGGCCGCCGAGCTCGGCCAGCCCGGTGACGAAGGACGTCGCCGGGCCGAACAGCGGGGTGGTGTTGAAACCGATCCGCAGGTGGTGGTGGCCGAGTTCGCGGGCCTGGTCCCGGGCGGCGCGCACGCCGTGCACGATCGCCTCCCGGACGGCCGGGTAGTCGCCGTCCAGGAGGGGGTTGCCGGTGACGTTCGGCTCCTCCGCCACCTGCAGGGTCTGCGTCACCGCGCCGTACCGGCCGACGAGTTCGCGCAGGTAGGCGCAGTACCCGGGGACGTCTCCGGCGGCCGACCGGTACTGCGCGACCAGGTCCAGCCGGCGGCCGCGGACGGCGTACCGCTCGGCCCCGGCCGGGGCGGCCGTCGGATGCGGGCCGCCGGGTGCGGTGGTGTCGTCGAAGGCGGTGTAGGCGCGGACCAGGAAGGGCCGGCCGGGGCGGCCCTGCAGCCGGTCCAGCAGGGCGGTGACGCGGTCGGGGTCGTCCGGCGGGCCGACGGCGAGGTTGCCGCTGTCGTCGCCGCAGACGCCGCCGGGGTAGACGCCGAAGAGCAGACGCTCAGTCACGGCCGGCTCCGTTCTGCTCCAGGGTCGGGGTGGGTCCGGTGGGCCAGGCGAGCGTGCCGGTGCGGATCTCCTCGGCGAGCGACTCGACCCAGGCGGTCTCGGCGCGGGCGAGGGCGAGCGCGTACTCGGCCTCGATCACGAACAGCCTGGGCACGCCCGTGGCCAGGGCCTCGGCCAGCCGTCGTTCGTCCTCGGCGGTGCGTTCGCGCAGGCGGCGGGCGCGTTCCGTCAGCGCGTCGCGGGCCCGCTCGGGGCCGAGCGCGCCGAGGTGGCCGACCGCGCCGAGGAAGGGCGAGAACTCCCGTTCCGGCGTGCGGATCTGATGGTCCAGCCGGCGGACGAGCTCCTCACGGCCGGACTCGGTGATGCCGTAGACCGTCCGCTCGGGGCGGTTCCCGGCGCGTTCCTGGCCGCGGGCGGCCACCCAGCCGGCCTCCTCCAGGGCGGCGACGGTGTTGTAGAGGGTGCCGCGGTTGACCGCCGCGGCGTGGTGGGCGCTGCGTTCCCGCAGCTCGGCGAGGATCCGGTGCGGATGGGCGTCGCCTTCGAGCAGCAGGCCGAGCAGGGCCGGGACGATCGGGTGGTCGAGAGCGCGTCGTGGCATGGTCGAAATCTATCAGTCGAAATAGACTGTTTGGCAAAGCGGAACCGGGCCCTCCGGTCGCGGTCGTCCGGGCGGGCCGAGGGGCCGGAACCCGACCCTCCGAATGTCAGTGGCGGTCGAGATGATGTTCGACATGAAGGACGCAGCCGCCCCGGCCACCCACGCCGCCTATGCCGATGCCGTCGCCACCGCCGTGCAGGCGGCCGCGGCCTACTACGCCGACGGTTCCACGCCGTTGGGCGACGACGAGTACGACGCGCTGCTGCGCTCGATCGAGGCCTGGGAGCAGGCCCACCCCGGCGAGGCGCTGCCCGACTCGCCCACCGGCAAGGTGGCCGGCGGCGCCGCCCTCGGCGACGTCCCGCACAGCGTGCCGATGCTCAGCCTCGACAACGTCTTCTCCGCCGAGGAGCTCACCGCCTGGGCCGCCGGGCTGGAGCGCCGCCTCGGCCGCCCGGTGGACGGCTGGTGCGTCGAGCCCAAGCTGGACGGCCTCGCCGTCGCGGCCCGCTACCGCGAGGGCCGGCTCGTCCGCCTGATCACCCGCGGCGACGGCCTCGCCGGCGAGGACATCGGCCACGCCGCCGACGCCGTCCTCGGCCTGCCGCAGACCCTCGCCGAGCCGATCGACGTCGAGCTGCGCGGCGAAGTCCTGCTCACCCAGAGCCAGTTCGAGCACGCCAACGAGGTGCGCACCGCGCACGGCGCCACCCCCTTCGCCAACCCCCGCAACGGCGCCGCCGGCACCCTGCGCGCCAAGGACCGCCCCTACCGCATCGAGCTGACCTTCTTCGCCTACGGCGCCATCGGGCTCGGCGGCCTCGGCCACAGCGCCCTGCTCGACCGGCTCGCCGCGCTCGGCGCCAACACCGCCGCGAGCACCGCCGCCCGCCCCGGCCGCTGCGAGGGCGTCGAGGAGGTGCAGCAGCGGATCGAGGAGATCGCCGCACTCCGCGCCGACCTGCCCTTCGGCATCGACGGCATCGTGGTGAAGGCCGACGCCGAGGCCGACCAGGAGCAGGCCGGCGCCGGCTCGCGCGCCCCGCGCTGGGCCGTCGCCTACAAGCTGCCCGCGGTACACAAGGTCACCCGGCTGCTCGGCGTCGAGTGGAACGTCGGACGCACCGGCGTGATCGCCCCGCGCGCCGTCCTGGAGCCGGTCGAGGTCGACGGCGTCACCATCACCTACGCCACCCTGCACAACCCGGCCGACATCACCCGCCGCGGCCTGCTGATCGGCGACCAGGTCTTCGTCCACCGGGCCGGCGACGTCATCCCGCGGGTCGAGGCGCCGCTGGTCGACCAGCGCACCGGCGACGAGCAGCCGATCGCCTTCCCCGCCGTCTGCCCGCGCTGCGGCGACGCCATCGACACCTCCCAGCAGCGCTGGCGATGCGTGCGGGGCCGCGGCTGCCAGGCCGTCGCCTCGATCCGCTACGCCGTCGGCCGCGACCAGCTCGACGTCGAGGGGCTCGGCGGCACCCGCGCCGTCCAGCTCGTCGAGGCGGGCCTGGCCGCCGACCTCGCCGACCTCTTCGCGCTCACCCGCGAGCAGCTGCTCACCCTCGACCGGATGGGCGACACCAGCGCCGACAACCTGATCGCGGCGATCGCCGAGGCCAGGACGCGGCCGCTGAACCGGGTGTTCTGCGCGCTCGGCGTGCTCGGCACCGGCCGCTCGATGTCCCGCCGGATCGCCGCCCACTTCGGCAGCATGGCGGCCGTCCGCGCCGCGGACGCCGAGGCGCTCGCCGAGGTCGACGGCATCGGCCCGGACAAGGCCGCCGTGATCGTCGCCGAACTCGTCGAACTCGCACCGGTGCTGGACAAGCTGGCGGCGCACGGCGTCGGCACGGCCGTCACCCCGACCGCCGCGGCCACGGCCGCCGCCGAGGACGGCCCGGTTGGCCCGCTGGCCGGCGAGGCCGTGGTGGTGACCGGCAGCATGACCGGCCCGCTGGCCGACCTCAGCCGCAACCAGATGAACGAGCTGATCGAGCGCGCCGGCGGCAAGGCGTCCTCGTCCGTCTCCAAGCGGACGACCCTGCTGGTGGCCGGCGAGAAGGCCGGCTCCAAGCGCGCCAAGGCCGAGGAGCTCGGGATCCGGGTCATCTCCCCGGAGGACCTGGCCGAGCTGGTGGCCGAACTGCTGGTGGCGTAGGTCCGGTTCACCCCCTGCGGAGCCGCACTCCGCGGTTCGCCCCGGCGGTGCCGATGTCCGGTGCCGCCGGGGCGAGTGAGTACGGGGTGGCGGAGGTCCGACGGGCGTGGTGCGTGCCCGTTTCGGCCGTGCCGGCGGTCGGCGTCCGCCGTGGTGGACGGCCGGCCCGGCGGGGAGCTTGCCGTGCTCCCGGTCCACCGGCGGAGCCGGTCCGTCGGGGGCGGCCGGACCGGCAGCCGGTGGGTCCCTTCGACGGCCTGCTGCCGGTCCGGCGGGCCGACGGCTCGGTGGACCGCCGGCCGGTGGCGGACGGGGCAGGTGTCGGCAAGGCGGTCCGGATCGGCGGCGAGTACCGCGACCACGCCAAGGGGGCCGGCGCCGCCGGGACTTCGCCACCTACCGGGTTCGGCGCGGGCGGCACACCGGCCTGCAGCGGCTCGGCCTCGGCCGGGCCGGCACCGTCTCGCCGCAGGCCGTCAGCCGACGCTCGGGGACGCGGGTTCCCACGGTCGGACCCATGGGTCGGGCCACGCCTCGGCTGCGGCGAGCAGCGGGTCGAAGGTCGCGCCGTCAATGCTCTCGCGGATGACGTCGGCGTGACCGCCGTGCCGTGCCGTCTCCTCGATCAAGTGCAGCAGGACCCAGCGGATCGACCATTCCTCGACCTCGGCGGGAATCCACGGAGCCCCCTGCGGCACCGGAACGGCCTGCCCGAGGTCCGGAATCCCGGTGATCACCGCGTCGGTCCGATCGGCCGCCTCGGCATACGCGGCCAGGACTGCGGTCAGGGTCTCGTCCGGGGCGAGCCGGAATTCGTCCGCGTCCGACTCGTCCGTCTTTCGCTGCGTCCCGCGCTGCCGCTGAAGTATGAGGTCGGTCCAGAACTCCTCGCACCGTGCGGCGTGCTTGATGAGACCGCCGATGCTCAGTTCACTGCCGGTGGGCGCCATGCGGGCCTGCTCCTCGGTCAGACCGTGAGCGGTGACCCGCAGCGCGCGCCGCTGGTGGGCCAGGTAGGCGGTCAGCGCTGTGCGCTCGTCGGCGACGGGCGGGACGACTCTCGGCATGGCAAGGTCCTCTCACTCTGCAAATTCTTGCAGCAAGTTTCAGCGGGACTCTACTGCCGCCTCCCGGCGCACGTACAGCGTGCCGATCAACCCGGTTTCGACCGTCGGCACCGGTCCCGCCGGCCGCGGCGCCGGCGGGCGATGCTGCCGGGCCGAAGCCTTGCGGAAGCGCTCGGCAGCAGATCGCGGGGCGGGAAGTCCCGGCGGCGGCCGGTGCGGTTCCGTTGGTGGATCGCGGTCACGATTGCCCGCATTGCACATCCGCCCCGGTGGCGGCCGGCCGGCGGATGCCCGGCCCGCCGGGCGCTGATTGCGGGCCGGACCTGTGTCCACTGCTTGTGCGCCCGCCGGTTCGGCAATCCGCTGAATGTCTGTTAACCGGTTAGCGGTGTTTTGTCGGTGATGGCCGGAAATCGTTGACCGAACATTCCTTCGCGATAGTATGTTAATTGCCGATACACGCGTGGCACCTGTCGCGGGCGCTTGTCTCCGTCACCACGGATCACACGGGAAACGGTGCCGACCACGAGTTGCGAGGTAGTGATGCCAGGGCCAGCCGTCGCACCCCGGAGCAGCAACCCCGCCGGTGCGCCCCCGAAGTCCGTTCGAGTCATGATCGTCGACGAGTCCTCCGTCATCCGGGACGGGCTGTGCACCCTGCTCGCCCCCGCTGCCGACATCGACGTGGTCGCCGCCACTGACAGCGGTGCCCGCGCCGTTCACCTGGCCGCCGTGCACGGCCCGCACGTCCTGGTCACCGGCCTGCACCTGCGCGGCATGTCCTGCCTGGACCTGCTGCGCCGGCTGGACGCCGAACGGCTGCCCGTCCGGCCGCGCCTGGTGGTCTTCGCCCAGCACGACAACGAGGACATGGTGAAGGACGTGCTGCAGGCGCCCACCCACGGCCTGCTGGTCAAGGACACCAGCCGCGAGGAGCTGGCCGGTGCCGTCCGGGCCGCCGCCCGCGGCGAGGCCGTCTTCTCGCCCAGCGTCTCCCACCGCCTGGTGGAGTGGTACCGGACGGCCGGCAGCCGCCGGGTCCGGCCGGCCACCCGCTCCGCACTGCAGTCGCTGACCATCCGCGAGCGGGAGGTGCTCGGCCTGATCGCCGAGGGCCTCTCCCCGCTGGAGATGGCCGACCGGCTCTGCATCGGCGAGGCGACCGTGCGCACCCACGTCTACCGGCTGCGCACCAAACTGGAGTTGAAGGACCGCGCGCAGCTGGTGGCGTTCGCCTACCGGGCCGGGGTGGCCGCCGAGGAGGGGTTCGCGGCATGAGCCTGCGGCTCCACCGGGTGGCCGTGGACGCCCTCGACCCGGCCGCACCGGCCCGCTTCCGGGCGGCCGCACCGGGCCACCGCATCCTGCTGGAGAGCGCCGACGAGGTGGTGGCCGGCGCGGACGAACACGCCTGCCCCGGGCTGGTGTTCGTGCCCGTTCCGGAGCGGCGGACGGGGAAGAACCGGCGGCACCTCGACCGCGTCCCGGACGACCGCGAGGCCGAGGCGGCCCGGCTGCCGGCCCTCGGCGCCACCCCGGCCGACGTCGCCGGACCCGCCGACGGCGCCCGCCCCCCCCCCCGCCCCCGCCCGGTCGGTGCTCGCCGACCCGGGGGCAACGGGTTCTGCGTGCTCGGTCCGAAGCGCCCCCTGATCGGCTGACCGGCCGTCAGGCCGCGCCGCCCGCCGGGACGGGCGTCGCGTCCGCGGCCACGGTCTGCGGGGAGTCGTCCACGGCCCGCAGCTCGCGGGCCGAGCGGATCAGGTACAGCACCACCGGGGAGACCAGCATCCAGCCGCCGGCCACCAGCAGCACCCCCGGCACGGAGGTCGCCGCGGCGACCGGGCCCACCAGCGCCTGGCCGACCGGCAGCAGGGCGATGCTGCCCAGCCACTCGTAGGACGCCACCCGGGACATCACCGGCAGCGGGATGTGCTGCTGCAGCGCGGTGTAGAAGTACACGTTGAACATGGCGACGCCGACCCCGCCGACCAGTGCCGCGGCGGCCACCACGGCCGTCCGGGCGGGCACCGCGAGCGCCACCAGCTGCAGGCCGTACAGGCCGAGCGGGACGAAGGTGGCACGCAGCAGGTACCGCGGCCGGTAGCGGAGGGCGATCACCCCGCCGACCACCGCGCCGAGCCCGGAGCAGGCGGCGATCGCCGCCCAGGCGGAGGCCCCGCCCAGGTCGGACTTGGCCACCGCCGGGCCCAGCACCAGCACCGAGGGCAGCGCCAGCAGGTGGAAGGTCGCCGCCCACAACACCATCGACCAGAGCCAGGTGCGGGAGCGGAACTCCTGCCAGCCCTCGGCGAGTCCGCGCAGCACCGAGGCCGACGCCTCGGCCGCGTTCGCCGCCGTCCGTGCCGCCGTCCGTGCCGCCGGACGGGCGAGCGAGAGGGCGACGGCGCTGGCGGCGAAGGTGAGCGCGTCGGCGAGCAGCGCCGCCCCGGGGCTGAAGACCGCGATCAGCACGCCGGCGACGGCCGGGCCGACCGTGTAGGCGAGGTTGTCGCTCAGCCCGACCAGCCCGTTGGCCTGCTGCAACCGGTCGGGTTCGACCCACTCGGCGACGAGTCCGGTGGACGCCGGGCGGAAGAACGCCGCCGCGGTGCCCCAGACCAGTTGGAGCAGCACCAGGGAGAGCAGGGTGGCGTGCCCCGTCCAGAGCAGCACGCCCTGGGCGGCCTGCGAGCCGAACCGCACCAGGTCGCAGGCGACCATCAGCCGGCGCCGTTCGATCCGGTCCGCGACCACGCCTCCGACCAGCACCAGCAGCACGCCCGGCGCGATGCCGGCGGCGAGCACCAGGCCCAGCGCGCCGGCGCCGCGGCCGAGGTCCAGCACGGCGAAGGCGAGCGCGACCGGCACGATCGCGTCGCCGAGGACGGAGAGGCTCTGCCCCGTGTAGTACAGCGCGAAGTTGCGGTTGTGCAGCACCTCGGGGATCCGTGCCGGTCGCCTGCCCATCCTGCTGCCCTCTCGTCCTGGTCGGTGGCGTTCTGGTCGTGGCGTTCTGGTCGATCGTGGCGGTGCTGGAGTTCGGTGGCGGTCAGGTGCCGGGTGCCCGGTCGGTGTCCGCGGACAGCACCGCGTCCAACTGGTCCTCGTCGAGGCCGCCGAGCACCGCCTCGACGACCCGGACGGCCAGCGCCTCGACGGTCGGTGCGTCGAACAGGTCCCGCAGCGGGAGGTCGACGCCGAAGTCGCGGCGGATCCGGGCGGCCAGCCGGGTGGCCAGCAGCGAGTGGCCGCCGAGCTCGAAGAAGTCGTCGCGGATGCCGACCCGGTCACGGCCGAGCAGTTCGCCGTAGAGCCCGGCGAGGGTCTGCTCGACCTCGTCGCGCGGCGCCTCGTAGCCGGCGGTGCGGACTGCCGGGGCGGGTGCCTCGGCGAGGGCCTTGCGGTCCGTCTTGCCGTTGGCGGAGAGCGGCAGGGCGGCCAGGGCGACGAGCGCCGCGGGCACCATGTAGCCGGGCAGCAGCCGGGCGAGGTGCGCGCGGACCGCGTCCTCCGCAGGTTCGCCGGGGCCGCCCGGGGCCGGCACCCAGTAGGCGACCAGCCGGGGTTCGCCCGGGGTGTCCTCGCGCAGCAGCACCACGGCCTCGGCGACCGCGGGGTGGCCGGTCAGCACGGCCTCGATCTCGCCGAGTTCGATCCGCAGGCCGCGCAGCTTCACCTGGTGGTCGAGCCGGCCCAGGTGCTCCAGGGCGCCGTCGGGGCGGCGCCGGACGAGGTCGCCGGTGCGGTAGAGCCGGGCCGCCGGGTCGGCGGAGAACGGGTCCGGCAGGAACCGCTCGCCGGTGAGGTCGGGGCGGCCCCAGTAGCCGGCCGCGACCTGCACCCCGCCGAGGTACAGCTCGCCGGGCCGGCCGACCGGGACGGGCGAGCCGTGGGCGTCCAGCACGTGCAGCTGCGTGTTGGCGACGGGGTGGCCGATCGGCACGCCCGCGGTGTCCTCGGGCGTGCACGTCCAGCGGGTGACGTGCACGGCCGCCTCGGTCGGCCCGTAGAGGTTGTCGATCGGGGCGGTGATGCCGGCGGCCCGGCAGCGGCGCACCAGTTCGCCGGGCAGCGTCTCGCCGCTGCACAGGAGCTGGCGCACGCCGCGCAGCGCGTCCGGCTCGGCGCCGTCCAGGAAGACCTGGAGCATCGAGGGCACGAAGTGCACCACGGTGATCCGCTGCTGCTCGATCACCTCGGCCAGGTAGCGCGGGTCGCGGTGGCCGTCCGGCTCGGCCAGCACCAACGCGGCGCCCGCGGTGAGCGGCACCAGCAACTCCCACAGCGACACGTCGAAGCCGATCGGGGTCTTCTGCAGCACCCGGTCGCGGCCGTCGACGGCGAAGGCGTCGCGCAGCCAGACGGTGTGGTTGAGCAGCCCCGCGTGGGTGTTGACGACGCCCTTGGGACGCCCGGTGGAGCCGGAGGTGTAGAGCACGTACGCCGGGTCGGCGCCGTCGCGGCCGATCTCCGGTGCGGTGGTGGGGAATCCGGCGTCCTCGCCCGGTTCGACCAGGGCGGGCAGCGGGCCCTCCAGCCGGCTCGCGAGCTCCGCCGTGCCGATCAGCACGGACACCTCGGCGTCGGCCAGCACGTAGCCGAGCCGGTCGGCGGGGTAGGACGGGTCCAGCGGCACGTAGGCGGCGCCCGCGCGGAGCACCGCGAGCAGGGCGGTCACCAGGGCGGGGGAGCGCTCCAGCAGGACGCCGACCCGGTCGCCCGGCCGCACCCCGAGGGCGACCAGCCGGTGCGCCAGGCGGTTGGCCCGGCGGTCGAGTTCGCGGTATCCGACCTGCTCGCCGCCGCGGACCAGGGCGACGGCGTCCGGGGTGCGGTCGGCCTGCTGTGCGACCAGGTCGGCGACGGTGGCGACGGCGGGCAGCTCCAGCCCGGTGGCGTTCCAGGCGGCGAGCTGCCGCTCCTCCTCCCCGGTGAGCAGCGGCAGCCGGGAGACCGGCAGCGCCGGGTCGGCGGCGGCCCCGGCGAGCAGCCGGCCCAGGTGGCCGTGCAGCCGCTCCACGGTGGCCTGCTCGAACAGGTCGCGGTCGTACTCGTACGCGATCCGCAGTCCGCCGTCCGCGCCCGCCTCCAGCACGACGCACAGCTCGGCCCGGGCGCCGGAGGTGTCGACCTCGGCGGTGCGGGCCCGCAGCGGGCCGGGCTCGTCGCCCGCCGGGTGTGCGTTGAAGGCGAACAGCACCGGAGTGAGCGGGCTGCGGCCGCCGCGGCCGGGGGCGAGCTCCTCCACCAGCCGTTCGAACGGCGCCTCCTGGTGCTCGAAGGCGCCGAGCACCCGCTCCCGGACCTGCCCGAGCAGGTCGGTGAAGGCCGGATCGGCGGAGAGGTCGGCCTGCAGCAGCAGGGTGTTGAGGAAGAAGCCGGCGGCGGACTCGAACTCGGGCCGGCCGCGGCCGCTGACCGGCACCGCGACCGGGACCCGGGGGCTGCCCGTCCAGCGGTGCAGCAGCGCCTGGAAGCCGGCCAGGGCGGTCATGAAGAGCGTGCTGCCCGCCGACCGGCCGAGGGCCTCCAGCGCGGCGGTGAGGTCCGCGGGCAGGGTGCGGCGCAGGACGGCGCCGCGGCCCCGGCCGGCGGCGCGCGGCCCGTCCACCGGCAGCTCCAGCGGTTCGACGCCGGAGGCGAGTTCGGACCGCCACCAGGCGAGGTCGGCGGCGACCGCGCCGGAGCCGGCCCGCTCCTGCTGCCAGGCCGCGAACTCCCGGTACTGTCCGGGCTGCCCGCCGAACTCCGGTGCGCGGCCCGCCGAACGGGCCCGGTAGGCCTGCCAGAGCTCGTCCAGCAGCACGTCCACCGACCAGCCGTCGCTGTTGATGTGGTGCTGGGCGAGGACGACCCGGGCGCCGCCGCCGGGCAGCAGGACGGCGGTGGCCCGCAGCACCGGGCCGTTCTCCAGGTCGAACGGAAGATCGGCCTCGGCCCGTGCGGTGGCGGCGAGTTCGCGCTCCGCCTCGGCGGCGGGCAGGGCGGTCAGGTCGACGGTCCGCACCGGGACGGCGGCGGGCGGGTCGACCACCGGGCGGAGGTCCTCGCCCTCGGCGGTGTAGCGGGTGCGCAGTGCCTCGTGCCGCTCGGCGAGGTCACCGAGGGCGGCCGCCAGCGCATCGGTGTCCAACTCGCCCGGCCAGTCGACCTGGTGGCAGATGTGGTAGGCCGGGTTGCCCGGCTCCAGCCGGTGCAGGAACCAGAGCCGCCGCTGCCCGGGCGAGAGCGGCGCCGGTGCCTCCGCCGGACCGGGCGGGGCGTCCGCGGCCTCCAACTGGTCGAGCAGGGCCTGGCGCTGCTGCGGGTCCAGGCCCGCGAGCAGTTCCTCGATGCCGTCCATCGCCGTCTCCTCCTCGGGCGGGCCGGGTGCTGGCTGGTCAGCGGGCCGTGGCGACCCAGACGTAGTGCTCGGAGTCGGGGCCGTACGGCGACTCGTCGTAGCCGCCGTACTCGCGCTCGATGGTGAAGCCGGCCTGCTGCAGGGTGCGGCGGACTTCGTTCGGGTAGCGGTAGTAGTTCTTCCGGAAGGTGTGCCGGCGCTCGGTCACCAGGCCGTCCTCGTCGAGCAGTTCGCTGACCCGGCGGCGGGTGATGGACTGTTCCTGGAGGTCGTAGGTGTTGTAGTCCCACATGGCGATCCGCTGCCCGGTGCCGGGGTGGCGGATCTCGCCCGCGAGGTAGAGGCGCTCGCTGTACTTGGCCATCTCGTCGAAGCGGAAGTACGGGATGCCGGAGACGAACCGGCCGCCGGGGGTGAGGTGTTCGCGGACGGTGGCGAGGGCCTCGGCCCAGTCCTCGTCGTTCGCGCAGTGGAACAGCGGCTGCCCGGCGGCCAGGATCAGCGGGAAGCGCTCGCCGAGGCGGACCGTCCGCAGGTCGCCCTCGACGAAGCGCACCGCGGACTCGTCCAGGCCCTCGGCGGCGGCGTTGCGGCGGCCCTGCTCCAGCATCGAGACGGACAGGTCGACGTCGACGCCGGTGCCGGCGATCCGCACCGCGGGCAGCAGCACCCGGCCGGTGCCGGCCGCGAGTTCGAGCACCGGACCGCCGAACTCCTTCACGGTGGAGAGGAAGAACGGCAGGTCGAGCTTGTTCAGCCCGGCCCACAGGGTGTCGTACAGGTCGGCCTCGAAGAAGTAGTCGTCGTCGGCTGAGGGCTGGGGCGTCGTCCCGGTGGTCATCGGGTCTCCTCGGTCGTGGCGGTGGCGGTGGCGGTGGCGGTGGCGGTGTCGGTGGTGGCCGTGCTCGTGGCGGCGCGGGAGATCAGGGCCCGGATCTGCTCCTCGGAGAGGGCGGCCATCCGGGCGCGCAGGCGGCGGTCGGTCTCCTCCTGTGCGGCGGCCAGTGCGGGGTCGACGGCACCCGCGGCGAGCCGGGCGACGGTCGGGAAGCGGAACAGCGCGTGCAGCGGCACCTCGACGGCGAAGGCGCGGCGCACCCGGCCGAGCAGCCGGGTCGCCAGCAGCGAGTGGCCGCCGAGCGCGAAGAAGTCGTCGTCGGCACCGACCTCGGACAGGCCGAACACCTCGGCCCACAGCGCGGCGAGCCGGGCCTCGGTGCCGGGCCGCGGCGCCCGGAACGGCGGGCGCAGCGCACCCGGGTCGGGCAGCGCCGCCCGGTCGACCTTGCCCGCCGGGGTCAGCGGCAGCGCGTCCAGCACCACGAAGCCGGCCGGCAGCATCGGCTCCGGCAGCCGCTCGGCGAGCCACTCCCGCAGCCCCTCGGGCGCGGCGGTGCCCCGGCCGGGCACGGTCAGGTAGCCGACCAGCGCGGCGTCGCCGCCGGCGGGGGAGTGCAGCACGACCACGGCCTCGGCGACGCCCGGGTGCTCCACCAGGCGGGCCTCGATCTCGCCCGGCTCGATCCGGTGGCCGCGGAGCTTGACCTGCCGGTCGGCGCGGCCGAGGAAGTCCATCCGGCCGTCGGTGCGCCAGCGGACGAGGTCGCCGGTGCGGTAGAGCCGGGCACCGGGTGGGCCCTGCGGGTCCGGGACGAACCTCTGCCGGGTGAGCTCCTCGGCACCCAGGTAGCCGCGGGCCAGGCCGGCGCCGCCCAGGTACAGCTCGCCGACGGCGCCGCGCGGCACGGGTGTGCCGTCCGCGGCCAGCACCCGGGCCACGACGTTGTCGATCGGCCGGCCGATGTCCGCCGGGCCTTCGCCGGTGCCCTCCGGGGCGACCTCGCCCTCGGTCGCGACCACCGCGTTCTCGGTGGGCCCGTAGTGGTTGACCACGGTGAACGGCAGACCGGGCCGCGGCCGGCGGCGCAGCAGCTCGCCGCCGGTGAGCAGCGAGCGCAGCGGCAGCGCCGTGCAGCCCTCCTCGGCGAGCACCGCCTCGGCCAGCGGCGTCGGCAGGAAGGCGACGGTCGCCCCGGAGCCTGCCAGCCAGGCGGTCAGCCCGGCCGGGTCGGTGCGGACCGCCGCATCGACCACCGCGACCGAGGCCCCGGCGGCCAGGTAGGGCCACAACTCCCAGACGGCGGCGTCGAATCCCTGCGCGGCGAGCATGGTGCCGCGGTCCTCCGGGGTGATCCGGTGGCGGCGGTTGTGCCAGTGGCAGAGGTTGAGCAGTGCGCGGTGCTCGACCAGGACGCCCTTGGGACGCCCGGTGGAGCCCGAGGTGTAGATGGCGTAGGCGAGGTCGTCCGCGGCGGCGGGCCGGTGGTCGGCGTCCGAGGGCTCGCCGTCGGCAGGCTCGGCGGGCTCGGCGGCGGGCTCGGTGTCCGGGTGCTCGGCGTCGGTGAGCAGCAGGGCGGCGGCGGAGGCCGGCAGCCGGTCGGCGCACCGGGTGTCGGTGACGACCAGCGGGGTGCCGCTGTCGGCCAGCATGTGGGCGAGCCGGTCGGCCGGGTACTCCGGGTCCAGCGGCAGATAGGCGCCGCCGGCCTTCAGCACGGCGAGCAGCGCGCCGACCAGCTCCGGCGAGCGCTCCAGGCAGACCCCGACCAGGGTGCCGGGGCCGACCCCGCGGCCGGTCAGCCGTTCGGCCAACCGGTCGGCGTACGTGTCGAGTTCGCCGTAGCCGACGGTGCGGTCGCCCTGCACCACGGCCGGCCGGTCGGGCGCGGCGGCGGCGTGCCGGGCGACCAGCTCGTGCACCAGGTGCGCGGTGGGGTGCGGAACGGGGCTGCTGCCGAGCGCGGCGAGTTCGGCGGTCTCGGTGGCGCCGGGGGCGGCGAGGTCGGCGAGTGCGGCGGTCGGGTCCGCGGCGGCGGCGGTGAGCAGTGCGGTGATCGCGGCGAGCAGCCGCTCGGCGGTGGCCCGGTCGAACAGGTCGGTGCGGTGGTCGAGTTCGAGGCCGAGCGTGCCGTCGGGGAGCTCCCGGGCGAACAGGTCGAGGTCGAAGCGGGCCGCGCCCGGGTCGAAGGGGAACTCGCTCGCCCCGGCCGGTCCGAGGTCCAGCCGCGGCGGCGGGGTGGAGAGGTACGAGAGGGCGACGGACACCAGCGGCGGGCGGCTGAGGTCGCGGGTCGGCGCCACCGCCTCCACCAGCCGGTCGAAGGGCACGTCCCGGTGGTCCGCGGCGGCGAGCACCGACTCCCGCGTCCGGGCGAGGAGTTCGGCGAAGGACGGATCGCCGGAGAGGTCACCGCGCAGCGGCAGCAGGTCGACGAAGAACCCGGCGAGCCGTTCCAGTTCGGGCCGGTCGCGGCCGGCCATCGCACCGCCGACGGCGATGTCCGTGCCGCCCGTCCAGCGGGCCAGTACGGCCTGCAGGCCGGCGAGGACCGCCATGAAGAGGGTCGCCCCCTCGCCCTTGGCGGCCGAGCGCAGCGCGGCCGTGGCGGTGGCGGGCAGCACGGCGGACACCCGGGCACCGGTGAAGGCCTGGACGGCGGGTCGCGGCCGGTCGGTGGGCAGCTCCAGCGGGGCGAGCCCGGCGAGCCGCTCCGTCCACCAGCCGAGCGAGGCGCCGTCCCCGGTGGTGTCGCGTTGCGCCTCCCAGGTGGCGAAGTCGACGTACTGGAGCGGGGGTTCGGGCAGCGGCGAGGGCTCGCCGCGGAGCAGCGCCGGGTAGATCGCGGACAGTTCCTCGCAGAGCACCGCGAGCGTCCAGTGGTCGGCGACCAGGTGGTGCACGGTGAGGGCGAGGACGTGGTCCTCCGCCGCCAGCCGCAGCAGTCCGGCCCGCAGCAGCGGTCCCTGCGCCAGGTCGAAGGGGACGGCGCAGTCGTCGGCGAGCAGGCTGCGCGCGGAGTCCAGGGTCTCCTGCTCGGAGCGGCCCGGGGTGAGCTCGGCGACGGGCAGGGCGAGCCCGGTGGCGGGCTGCGGGCACTGCACCGGTGTGCCGTCGGCGGTGGTGCGGAAGGCGGTGCGCAGCGACTCGTGCCGGACGAGCAGGGTGTCGAGGGACCGGCGCAGCACGGCGGTGTCCAGCGGACCGCGCAGCCGGAACGCGGTCGACACGTTGTAGGCCGCGGTGCCCGGGTACAGCTGCTCGACGAACCACAGCCGGCGCTGGGCGGCGGAGAGCGGCGCGGGCGCGTCCCTCGCCGGCCGTGGCGGGATCCGGTCGTCGGCCGTAGGGCCGCCGGCCGCCCCGCGCAGCCGCCGGGCGAGCAGCGAACGGACGCCGGCCGCACGGGCGTCGGGCGCACCGCCGTCGACGGCACCTGTGTCGGTCGAACGGGCGTCGACAGCACGGGCGTCGGCCGTACGGATGTCGGCCGTACGGGCGTCGGGCGGGGCTTCGGCTGGGTCGTGGACCATCGGGCAACACCTCTTCGGCTGGGGCGGGCCCTTCGGGCCGGGGCGGGTCGCGCGTGCGGGGTGCAGTGGCCGTGCTCGGTACCGCCCGCGGACGGCGGCGTGGTGCGTCGCGCCACCGGACGGGCGGCGTGGCGGACGAACGGGTGCCCTCGGCCGGGCCGGGTCGTGCCGGCCCTGGGCGTGGCAGCCGGCGGGGCGTGGTGCGATGCGGTGCGGTGCCGGGGTGCCGGGGTGCCGCGGGTGTCAGGGTGCGGCGGCGCGGATCAGTTCGGCGGCCGTCCGGACGACCGGCTCCCGGACGACGTCGTAGTGGCCGCCGGGGACCTGCCGGAGGTGCAGCGGGCCGCTCACCCGCGCGCGCCACTCGGCGGGGTCGACGGCGGAGTCCTCGGCGTGCAGCAGGGTGACCGGTCCGGCGTACGGGCCGGGCACGTGGGCCTGCATGGCGCGCGTGGCGGCCCGGTAGCCGTGGTGCCGGGCGGCCAGGTCGGTGCCGTCCAGCCCGAGGTCGATGCCGTGCTCGCGCAGCGCGGCGACCGCGGCGTCCAGCGCCTCGTCCGGCGGGAGCCGCCAGACCGCGGGGTCGACGGGCAGCCGGTCGCCGCCGCCGGGCAGGGCGTCGGCCGGTCCGGCGGAGTCCACCAGGTCGGCGACGAAGCGCTGCAGCGTGGCCGGGCCGTCCCAGGCGGGCACCGCGGCCGGCCAGCTCATGGTGTCCAGCAGGACGACCGGCGGCGCCGCCCCGGCGGTCGCGAGCCGGCGGGCCGCCTCGTACGCGACCAGGCCGCCGAAGGACCAACCGGCGAGCACCGCCGGGCGGTGTCCGGCCGCGGCCAGCAGCGCGAGGTAGCCCTCGGCCGTCGACTCCACCGTGGTGGGCCCGTCCGGCCGTTCCTCGGCGGCGACGGCGAGCACCGGCCGGCGTCCGGCCAGGAGCCGGGCCAGCCCGGTGTAGCAGAACACCCCGCCGCCGATCGGCGGGCACAGCACGACCGCGCCCGCCCCGCGGTCGGTGCCGGGGTTCAGCTCGACCAGGGTGCCGCGGGCGGCCGGCGGCACGGAGGGGCGGCTGCGGCCGGCGCGCAGCGCGTCCAGCAGGGCCTGCTTCTGCGGCGAGAGGGCGGCCACCCGGCCGTCGGCGGGCGGCACGGCGGGTGCGGGTGGCACGCTCGGTCCGGGCGGCACGGTCTCCTCCTGCGCGGTCGACGGGCGGCGGACGGTCACGGCCGGGGCGCCCCGGCCGGAACCAGGCGGTGCCGGTACAGCGCTTCGTAGTGCGGGAGTTGGGCGCGGTGGTAGTCGGCGAGCAGCGGGGTGTTCGCCACCGTGTGCGGGTAGCTGCGCTCGGAGCGGACGAAGCCGGTGCTCCGTTCCGCGTCCACGTGCCAGCGCTGCGCCCTGCCCCAGCTGTCGTGCGCACCGGCCCGCCAGCTGAGGTCCTGCGGGCGGTGGTCGAGTCCGGCGCGCTCGCAGTAGGCCCGGACGGTGCCCTCCGGGTCGTCCAGCAGCGCGTCCGAGTCGACCACGGCGGGGACGGACCCGCTCTCCGCGGCGACCGCGTCGAAGAGTTCACGCAGCCGGCCGAAGCCGATCTCCGGCTCGGTGAGCGCGGGGTTGAGCGCGTAGTGCGAGGCGATCACCTCGTCCGGGCGGCGGATGATGAACGTGTGCCGCACCTCGGTGAGGAACCGGGGGTCCGCCAGGACGCCGGGGTAGTGGAAGTCGGTGGTGTCCTTGAAGAACACCAGGCGCTCGCGGGAGAGCCGCAGGATCGCGGCGATCAGCTCGGCCTCGGTGTGCACGGCCGTACCGTCGACCTCCGTGCTGCCGAAGTCCGCCAGGTGCGAGAACGGTTCGTGCAGGGTGACCACACCGGGGCGCTGCATCATCATCCGCAGGAATGCGGTCGACCGGGAGCGGGGTGCGCTCCACAGTGCGATCGCCCCGGTGGTGGTCGGCGGTTCCTCCGCACTCATGGTGCATTCCTTTCCCGGGTGGTTCGGTGCGGCGAGGCTAGCAACGCCCGGGGCCGGCCCGGAACCCCGGAATCGCGGTGGACGGCACGCCGTTTCGGCCTGTCAGCGCCATGCTTACGACCGCGACCTGCGGAGCCTGTGCCCGCGCGGCGGCGGGCGGTGGAATTCCGTTGACCCGCGGCCGTGGAATTGAACGATTCGGGTACGCCCGCGGAGCGGACCGAAGCATTCCGTTGACCGGGAAATCACTGCCGGGGCGGAGGCCGAACTCCGGTGATTCCGGCTAGCTTTCGATGCAGCAGTGCGGCCGAGTCCACGTGAAGAGGGAATGTGACCGACACATCCACACCCCCCGGCACATCAACACCGCAGGCCAGTGCACCGCGCTACCGCGCGGTGGAGCTGGCCGCCCACCGCAACAACCGGGCCGCCACCCGGGTGCACACCACCGGGGCGGGCGGCTTCAACGTCTGGCGCAACTCCTTCCCCGCCGAGCACCTGCCCCCGGGCGGGTCGGAGGTGGAGGTCGGCGGGGTGCCGTTCAGCTTCCCGCCGGTCGGCGAGGGCGACGATAACGTGCGCTGCGACGGCCAGTTCGTCGAGGTGCCGGCCGGCCGCTACGACTGGATCCACCTGCTCGCCGCCGCCGAGCGCCGCACCGAGGACACCGTCGAACTGCACTACGCCGACGGCTCGGTGGACAGCGAGTGGCTGCGCGTCTCGGACTTCTGGTCGGCGCCCGCCTGGTTCGGCGAACTGCCCGCCCTCCGGACGCCCGTCATGCACTACCCGTACCACGTGCAGCCCGGGCTCAGCGCCCACCTGTGGGCGCAGCGCGTCCCGGTGCCGCGGCGCACCGCGCTGGCCGGCCTGCGGCTGCCGCGGAACATCGCGGTGCACCTCTTCGCCGCGACCGTGCAGGAACCGCCGCCCGGCACCGCCGGGTTGCCCGCCACCCACCGGGAGGAGGACGGCCGTGACCACTGACCACCCGCCCCGGGTGCACCACATCACCGGTGCCCCGCCCGAGTTCTGGTACCGCGACCTGGCCAGCTGCCTGCAGGCGACCTTCGGCTCGGTGCTGCTGCGGGCCGGCCACGACCCGCTCGAAGTCCTCGGCACCGCCTGGCAGTTCCTGTACCGCCCGGGTGAGGTCCGCTCCGAGGAGTTCTACTTCCCGACCCGGTACGAGGGCGACCTCGGCCGCGGCATCGCCCCGCACCACCCGCTGACCTCCGTCTGGCGGACCCCGGACGACCCGGCGGACCCGCTGGCCGGCCTGCGCGCCGCGCTGGACGCCGACCGGCTGGTGATCGCCGCCGTCGACAACCACCACCTGCCGTTCCGGCCCGCCTACCACGACGTCCACGCGGCCCACCTGGTCACGGTGTTCGGCCTGGACGAGCACCGCGGGCTGGTGCACGTCGCCGACGCCACCCCGCCGGCCTTCCGCGGCGCCGTCCCGCTGGACGCCTTCCTGGCGGCCTGGGACTCGGCCAACCCCTCCGACGTGCAGGACGCCTTCTTCAGCGACTCCCGGATCGGCCGGCGCTGGCTGGACGTCCGGGTCGGCGGCCCGTACCCGGAGACGACGCCCGCCCGGCTCGCCGCGGTGCTGCGCGCCGACGCCGAACTGTTCACCACCGGCAAGGCCGACGGGCCGGACGGCGCCGAGGGCCTCGCCGGCCTCGCCCGGTTCACCGAGGAGCTCGTCGACCGGTCCCGGGCCGGCGACCCGGCGGCGATCCGCGACCTCTACCCGTTCGGCTGGGGCATGCAGGCGCAGGCCTCGCTGCACGGCGAACTGCTCCGCCGCCTCGGCGCCGCCTGGCGGCTGCCCGTCCTGGCCGGGGCGGGCCGCGCCGTGGAGAGCGTCGCGCACGCCTGGACGGGCGTGCGGATGACCGGCGCGCACGGCCGGGACGACCCGGCGGCCGCCGCCGGCCGCCGCCCCGCCCCAGAGGAAGAGTTCC
>NZ_BAAALD010000022.1:4144-63488 GCF_039528095.1 Kitasatospora arboriphila | reverse complement strand
CCCGCGCCCCGGCCCCCCCCCCCCGCCCCCCCCCCCGCCCCCCGCCGCCCCCCCCGCCCGCCCCCCCCCCCCCCTGCCCCGCCGCTACGCCGAGGCCGTGGAGGCCGTCCACGAGGCGCTCGACGCGCTGCCGGGCCCCGCCTGAGCGGCCCCGCCCGGACGCCGCGTGCCGAGCATCCCGTTCCCGGCACCCCGGATCAGAGCCCCCGTTTCCAGCACCACTTTTCGAGTGCCGCACCCCCCACCGCGATCCCCGAGGAGTCCCGCATGAACAGGCTCGCCGTGCTCGGCGGCCCCCCGGCCGTACCGCGCGAGCAGCGCGACGTCGAATGGCCGGTCATCGACGACGAGGACCGCAAGGCCGTGCTGGCCGCCCTGGACGGCGGCCGGCTGGTCTCCAACGCCGACGGCGAGACCCCGGTCAGCGCCCTGGAGCGGCGGTGGAGCGAGCGGTTCGGCTTCGCCCACACCATCGCCGTCTCCAACGGCACCGCGGCGCTGTCGCTGGCGCTCTCCGCGCTCGGCGTCGGGCCCGGCGACGAGGTGATCGTGCCGGCGCTCAGCTTCATCGCGACGGGCCTCGCGCCCGTCCACCAGATGGCCGTGCCGGTCTTCGCCGACATCGACCCCGTGACCTTCAACCTCGACCCGGACGACGTGGAGCGCCGGATCACCCCGCGCACCCGGGCGATCCTGCCCGTCCACCTGCACGGCGCCCCCGCCGACGTGGACCGGCTCGGCGACATCGCCCGCCGGCACGGGCTCGCCCTGGTCGAGGACGCCGCCCAGGCCCCCGGCGCCCTGCACCGCGGCCGGCCGGTCGGCGGTATCGGCGAGTTCGGCGCGTTCAGCCTCCAGGTCACCAAGAACATCCCCACCTGCGGAGAAGGCGGCCTGCTCGTCACCGCCGACGACGCGCTCGCCGAAACCGCCCGAAAGGGACGGCAGTTCGGCGAGGTCATCGAGCCCGGCCGGGACCGCGACTACATCTCCTACCGGCTCGGCTGGAACCACAAGATCAACGGACTGCAGGCCGCCTTCGCCTCCTCCCAGCTCGCCCGCTTCGACGGCTACGAGCAGGCCCGGCAGGAGAACATCACCCGCTTCCTCGCCCGGCTCGACGGCCTGCCCGGCCTCACCGTGCCGACAGCGCTGCCCGGCACCGTGCACGTCTGGCACATCCTCAGGTTCCGCTTCGACCCGGCCGCGGCCGGCCTCGACGGCATCGCCCCGGGCCGCTTCCGCACCGTGCTGCGCCGGCTGCTGCGCGCCGAGGGCGTCCCCGTCTCGCAGTACCAACTCGTCCCGCTGCCCGAGCAGATGGTCTTCCGCGACCGCGAGGGCTTCGGCAAGGGCTACCCCTGGACGGTGCTCGGAGGCGACGCCCCGGAGCCCGGCGACCACCCCGTCACCCGGGCCGTCATCGAGGACTCGCTGACCATCCAGAAGCGCCACCTCAACCCCGCCGCCGGCCCGCTGCTCCAGCACTACGCGGACGCCTTCGAGAAGGTGTGGGCCAACCTCGACACGGTGGCCCGGCTCGCGGCGGCCGCCCGATGACCGCGCCCGCCGCCCCCGTACTGCCCTGTAGCACGAAGGAGTTGGCCGACACCGCCCGCCGGGTCCGGGAGCACGTCGTCGACATGTGCGCCGGCCCCGAGGGCGGCCACCTCGGCGGCGCCTTCTCCAGCACCGAGATCCTCACCGCGCTGTACTTCGCCGTGCTGAACACCGACCCGGCCGACCCCGCCGACCCGGACCGCGACCGGTTCGTGCTCAGCAAGGGCCACGCCGCCGTGGGCCTCTACGCGGTGCTCGCCGAACGCGGCTACCTGCCGACCGCCGAGCTCGCCGACTACGGCCGGCCGGGCACCCGGCTGATGGGCCACCCCGTCCGGGCCGTCCCCGGGGTCGAGATGCCGACCGGCTCGCTCGGCCACGGTCTCGCCCTGGCCTGCGGGTTCGCCCTCGGCCAGCGGCTCGACGGGCGGTCCGCCCGCAGCTTCGTACTGATGGGCGACGGCGAACTCCAGGAGGGCTCGGTCTGGGAGTCGGCGATCGCCGCCGCCTCGCTGCGGCTGGACAACCTGGTCGCCGTGATCGACCGCAACGGCCTCCAACTCACCGGCCCCACCGACGGGAAGGCTCCGATGGCCCGGCTCGCCGAGCGGTGGCGCAGCTTCGGCTGGGCCGTCCGCGAGACCGACGGCCACGACCCGGCCGCCCTGGTCGAGCACCTGGGCTCCGCCCCCTGGGAGCCCGGCCGCCCCAGCCTGCTGATCTGTCACACCGTCAAGGGGCGTGGCGTGCCCTTCCTGGAGGGCCGGCCCGCCGCCCACTACGTCACCCTCTCCGCCCGCAACCACGCCCGCGCCCGCGCCGCGCTGCGCGCCGCCGCGCGAGCTGCCGCCACCGCCGGGGAAGACACCGTCACCGCAGGGAGGCCGGCATGAGCTGGTCCGCGCTCGCCACCGCCCCGCCCCAGCAGACGCCGTCGCAGCAGGCCCCGCCACCGGAGGCCCCGTCACTGCAGGCCCCGTCCGCCGGGCCGACGCCGCCGGAGGCCACCCGGACCGCGTACCGGGACCGCCTGCTGGCGCTGCTGCCCACCGACCCCCGGCTGATCTGCCTCGACACCGACACCGGCCTGTTCGGCGCCGACCAGGTGGCCGCCGCCGGACGGCAGTACCTGGACCTCGGCATCGCCGAGCACAACCTGATGGGCATCGCCGCCGGCCTCGCCGCGAGCGGGCGGATGCCCTTCGTCAACACCATGGCCGCCTTCGCCGCCACCCGGGCGCTGGAGGCCGTGAAGATCGACATCGCCTACACGGGCCTGCCGGTGCGCATCATGGCCACCCACGGCGGCCTCGCCGCCGGCCACCTCGGCCCCACCCACCAGGCGCTGGAGGACCTCGCGGTGATGCGGGCGCTGCCCGGCATGACCGTGGTGGTGCCCGCCGACGCCGCGCAGGCCGCCGCCTTCGTCGACCGCAGCCTCGACCTGCCCGGCCCGCTGTACGTCCGGCTCGGCCGCAAGGCCACCCCCGCCCTGCCGGCCGGCACCCCGCCGCCCGTCCCCGGCCGGGCCCAGACGCTGCGCCGCGGCCGGGACGCGGTGCTCGCCGCCTGCGGCCCGTACCCGGTGCAGGCCTGCCTGGCCGCCGCCGCCGAACTCGCCGCCGAGGGCGTCGAGTGCACCGTGCTCAACGTGCACACGCTGCGCCCCTTCGACACCGCCGCGCTGGTCGAGGCCGCCGACCACAGCGGACTGGTGGTCACCGTGGAGGAGCACTGGCGCAGCGGCGGCCTCGGCGGCGCGGTCGCCGAGGCGCTGGCCGAGGCCGCGCCCGCCCGGGTGCTGCGGATCGGCATGCCCGACACCTTCACCGACACCGTCGGCGGCCACGAGCACCTGCTCGCCCACTACGGCATCACCCCCGCCCGGGTCGCCTGCACCGTCCGCGGTGCGCTGGGCCTCGGCCCGGCCCCGGCCATCGACTGACGCACCGTCAGACCTGTCAGCCCAGACCTGCTCACGAGAGGAAGCCCGATGCCCGCGACCGACGTCCTCGCCTGTCCCAGCTGCGAGGCCGACGTGGCCTTCGCCGCCCCGCCGGTGCTCGCCGAGATCACCGAATGCGCCGAGTGCCGAACCGAGTTGGAGGTCGTCGCCACCGACCCGGTGCTGCTCGCCCTCGCGCCCGAGGTCGAGGAGGACTGGGGCGAGTGAGCGGGGCCTCCCCGAGGCCCCGGATCGCCCTGCTGGCCTCCAGGATCGGCTTCGAGGAGAAGCGGATCCTGGAGGCCCTGGCCCGGCACGGCCTCAGCTGCACCCACCTGGACACCCGCTCCCTGCACCGGGAGCCGGACGCCGCCCCCGCGCCGTGGGACGCCGTCCTCAACCGGGAGATCTCCGCCACCCGGGCGCTCTACGCCGCGCTCGCCCTCGAAGCCGCCGGGACGAAGGTGCTCAACAGCGCCGCCGCGACCGAGACCTGCGGCGACAAGTGGCGCACCTCGGTGGCGCTGCGCCGGGCCGGCGTGCCCACCCCGCGCACCGCCCTCGCCCTCACCCCGGAGGCCGCCGAGGCCGCCGCCGAGGAGCTGGGCTACCCGGTCGTCCTCAAGCCGCTCACCGGCTCCTGGGGCCGCCGGGTCGCCCTGCTGCGCGACCGGGACACCGCCCGCAGCCTGTTCGAGTACTGCGAGGCGATGCCCTCGCCGGCCGGCCGGCTGGTCTACCTGCAGGCGTACGTCGACAAGCCGGACCGCGACATCCGGGTCGCCGTGATCGGCGGCCGCGCGGTCGCCGCGGTCTACCGCCGCTCCGCGGACTGGCGCACCAACGTCGCCCGCGGCGCCACCACCGAACCCTGCCCGCTCACCGACGACCTCGCCAAGCTGGGCGTCGCCGCCGCGGACGGCGTCGGCGCCGGCATCGCCGGGGTCGACCTGGTCGAGGACGCCCGAGGAGGCCTGTACGTGATCGAGGTCAACCACCGCGTGGAGTTCGCCGGCCTGCAGGCCGCCGCGGGCGACCGCGTCGACATCGGCGCCGCGATCGCCGGGCACCTGGTCGAGGAGGCCGCCCGATGACCCGGGTCGCCGTGCTCGGCGCCGCCGGCTACATCGGCGGCGAGCTGCTGCGGCTGCTGGTGGGCCACCCGGAGGTGGAGGTCGCCGCCGCGGTCTCCTCCCGCTTCCCCGGCCGACGCGTCGACACCGTCCACCCCAACCTGCGCGCCGTCACCGACCTGGTCTTCACCGACCCGGAGGAGGCCGCCCGGCGCGAGTACGACGCCGTGCTGCTCGCCACCCCGCACCGCAAGACCGCCGAACTCGTCCGCGACTGGTCCGGCCGGGTGAAGACGGTGATCGACCTGTCCGGCGACTTCCGGCTGCGCGACGCCGAGGTCTTCGAGCGGTACTACGGGGCCGAGCACCCGGTGCCCGAACTGCTCGGCACCTTCACCCCCGGCATCCCCGAGCTGTACCGCGAGGAACTGCGCACCGCGGACCGGATCAGCGTCCCCGGCTGCATGGCCGCCGCCGGTCTGCTCGCGATCGCCCCGCTCGCCGCGCGCGGCCTGCTCACCGGCCGGGTCGAACTCGACGCCCGGACGGGCTCCAGCGGCTCCGGGGTGACCGCCGGCGAGGCCAACCTGCACGCCGAACGCAGCGGTGCCATGCGGGTGTTCGCCCCCGTCGGCCACCGGCACGAGGCGGAGATCGCCCAACTCACCGGCCTGGACGTGCGGATGACGGCCACCGGCGTCGAGGCGGTGCGCGGCGTCCAGGTGGTCGCCCGGGTCGAGGCCGCCGAGGGCGTCGACGACCTGGCGATCCGCCGCGCCTACCGGGAGGCCTACCGCGACGAGCCCTTCGTCCGGATCGTCGCCCAGCGCCGCGGCACCTACCGCTACCCGGAGCCCAAGATCCTGATCGGCTCCAACTTCTGCGACGTCGGCCACGTGTACGACGAGAAGAGCGGGCGGCTGGTGCTGATCGCGGCCCTGGACAACCTGGTCAAGGGCGGTGCCGGCAACGCCGTGCAGTGCCTCAACATCCGCACCGGCCGCCCGGAGGGCCTCGGGCTCTCCTTCCCCGGCCTGCACCCGATCTGACGCACGATCATCCAGCGAGCGAAAGGACGCCGATGGCACCCCTCACCGTCGTCAAGTGCGGCGGCAACCGCGAGGTCGACGCCGCGGGCATCTGCACGGACGTCGCCGCCCTCGTCCGGGCCGGGCGGCGGGTCGTGCTCGTGCACGGCGGCTCCGCCGAGATCGACCGGCTCGGCGACCGCCTCGGCGTCCCGCACCGCCGCCTCACCGCCCCCGACGGCGTCTCCGCCCGGCACACCGACACCGCCACCCTGGAGGTCGTCACGCTCGCCCTGGCCGGCGCCGTCAAACCCCGGCTGGTCGCCGGACTGCAGGACCACGGCGTCCCCGCGGTCGGCCTCACCGGCCTGGACGGCGGACTGCTGCGGGCCCGCCGCAAGCGCGCCCACCGGGCCGTGGTCGACGGCCGCACCGTGCTCGTCCGCGACGACCACAGCGGCCGGATCACCGAGGTGCGCACCGGTGTGCTCACCACCCTGCTCGACGCCGGGTTCGTCCCCGTGGTCTCCCCGCCGGCCGCCGCCGAGGACGGCCGTCCGGTGAACGTCGACGCCGACCGTGCCGCCGCCGCCGTCGCCGGGGCGCTCGGTGCCGACCGGCTGCTGCTGCTCACCGGCGCCCCCGGGGTGCTCGCCGACCCGGCCGACCCGGACTCCCTGCTGGACCGCTGCGAGGTGTCCGTCGAGGGCGCCCCGGGGGAGTTCGCCCGCGGCGGGATGGCGCTCAAACTGGTCGCCGCCCGCGAGGCCCTGCTCGCCGGCGTCGGACGGGTCACCGTCGCCGACGGCCGCACCCCCGGCGCGCTCGCCCGCGCCCTGGACGGCGCCGGCACCGAGATCGCACTCACCGCCCACGCGACCCCGGCAGGTGGCGCATGACCCCCGCCGAGGCCGACGCCGCCGTCGAACTGCTGGAGTCCGCGCTCGCCGTCCCCTCGCCCTCCGGCGAGGAGCACCCGCTCGCCGTCCACCTCGCCGCCCGGATGCGCGAGGCCGGGCTCACCGCGAGCATCGACGCAGCCGGGAACGTCATCGGCGAGACCGAGCCGCGGCCCGGCCCGACCGTGATGCTGGTCGGCCACCTCGACACCGTCCCCGGTGAGCTGCCGGTCCGCCGCACCGGCGGGGTGATCACCGGACGCGGCGCCGTCGACGCCAAGGGGCCGCTCGCCGCGATGATCAGCGCCGTCGCCGCGGAGGCCGACTTCCCCGGCCGGCTGGTCGTCGCCGGGGTGGTCGAGGAGGAGACCCCGCGCTCGCGCGGCGCCGTCCACCTCGGCCGCACCCGCCCCGTCCCCGACGCGCTGATCGTCGGCGAACCCGGCGGCTGGCAGGGCGTCGTCCTCGGCTACAAGGGCAAGCTCGACCTGCGCTACCGGGTCACCCGCGCCGCCACCCACCCCAGCAACCCCGAACCCAAGGCCACCGAGGTCGCCGCCGCCTTCTGGCAGCACCTGCTGGACCTGCTCGGCCCCGACGCCGGCCACGCCTCCTTCGGCACCCCCGGCGCCACCCTGGTCGCGATGCACGGCGACGCCGCCGCCGCGGCACTCGAGATCGGCGTCCGCACCCCCGTCGGCTTCGACATCCCGGCCTTCACCGCCGCCCTGCGCGAACGCGCCGACGGCGGCACCCTCGACGTCCTCAACGCCGTCGGCGCCGTGCTCTCCCCGCGCACCGACCCGGTCGTCCGCGCCCTCACCGCCGGCGTCCGCGCGGCCGGCGGCACCCCCCGGCCCACCCGGAAGACCGGCACCTCCGACATGAACACCCTCGCCGAGGTCTGGGACGTCCCGATGGCCACCTACGGCCCCGGCGACAGCGCCCTCGACCACTCCGACGACGAGCACATCGCCGTCGACGACTACCTGCGCGGCATCGCCGTCCTGCGCACCGCGCTGCGCCACCTCGCCGCCCTGCCGCCGCGGGCGGCCGCCCCCGCCACCGGGCCCGCAGCGGCCGACACCCGCCCCGACCGACCCGACACCCACCCCGCCGCCCCCGCGGCCCGCCAGCCGGAAGGCGTCCTGCGATGAGTGAGCTGATCAACCGCCTCGCCAAGCTCCCGGGCGAGCGGCGCGCCGCCTTCCTCGCCCAACTGCGCGGCGCCGGGGCCCGGCCCGAGGCCGAGCTGCGCCCCCGCGAGGACCGCGAGCGCCCGGTGCCGCTCTCCTTCGCCCAGGCCCCGCTCTGGTTCCTCGACCGGCTCGCCCCCGGCCTCGCCACCTACAACGTCACCACCGCCTACCGCCTCGACGGGCCGCTCGACACCGACGCCCTCGCCCGCGCCCTGGCCGGCGTGGTCGACCGCCACGAGGCGTTGCGCACCCGCGTCCGCGAGACGCCCGACGGGCCCGTCCAGGAGATCGCCGGGCACCAGTTCGTCGACCTGGCGCCGCTGCCCGCCGAGGGTGCCTCCCCGGACGAACGCGAGGCCTGGGCCGAGCGGTTCGCCGAGGAGTTCGCCCGCCGCCCCTTCGACCTGGAGACCGGACCGCTCTGGCGCGCCGCCCTCCTCCGGTCGGAGCCCGAACGCCACCTGCTCGTCCTCGCCGTGCACCACGTCGTCTGCGACGGCTGGTCGCTCGGCGTCGTCGCCCGCGAACTCGCCGCCGGCTACGCGGGCGAGGCCGTCGCACCCCCGCCCGTCCAGTACGCCGACCACACCCTCTGGCAGCGCGCCCGCCTCACCGGCCCCGAACTCGCCCGGCTCACCGGCTTCTGGCGCGAACGGCTCGCCGGACTGCCCACCGTCGACCTGCCCACCGACCGCCCGCGCCCGCCCGAGGTCCGGTACGAGGGCGCCCACCGCAGCCGGCTGCTGCCCGCCGAACTCGCCCCCCGGGTGCGCGAACTCGCCCGCAGCGAGGGCACCACCCCGTACACCGTGCTGCTCACCGCCTTCCTGCTGCTGCTCCAGCGCTACAGCGGCCAGCACGACCTGGTGGTCGGCTCGCCCACCGCCAACCGCGACCGGGTCGAGATCGAGGACCTGGTCGGCTTCTTCGTCAACACCCTGCCGATCCGCGTCGACCTCGACGGTGAGCCCACCGGTCGCGAGGCCCTCGCCCGGGTGAGCGCCGCCGTCCGCGACTCCTTCGCCCACGGCGAGCTGCCCTTCGAGCAGATCGTGGACGCCGCCCGGCCGCCCCGCGACCCCTCCCGCTCGCCGCTCGTCCAGCTCGCCTTCACCTACCAGAACGCCGACCGGCCACTGCAGCTGACCGGCCTGACGGTCGACCAGTACGCCGTCGACCCCGGCACCTCGCGCTTCGACATGAGCTGGAACGCCACCGAACGCGCCGACGGCCTCGACCTCTACGTCGAGTACGCCACCGCCCTGTTCGACCCGGCGACCGTCGACCGGATGACCGCCCACTACGGCACCCTGCTCGACGGCCTGCTCGCCGATCCCGGCGCCGAGGCCGGCCGGCTGCCGCTGCTCTCCGCCGAGGAGCACGCCGAACTCACCGGCGGCACCTACGACGGCGCCCGCCCGCCCGTCCCCGCCGGCACCCTCGCCACCGCCTTCGCCGAGCAGGCCGCCCGCACTCCGGAGGCCGTCGCCCTCACCGTCTCCGGCCGCGACACCAGCTACGCCGAACTCGACTCCGCCGCTGATGAGTTGGCCGACGCCCTGCGGGCCGCCGGGGCCCGGCCGGGCGAGCGCGTCGCGCTGCTGCTGCCCCGCAGCGAGGAGCTCCTCACCGCCGTCCTCGCCGTGCTGCGCACCGGCGCCGCCTACGTGCCGCTGGACGCCGCCAACCCGCCCGCCCGGATCGCCGCCGTCCTCGCCGACGCCACCCCCGTCGCCGTCCTCGCCACCGACGCGACGGAACACGGTCTGCCGACCGGCTCCCCGGCCCGCCGGATCGTCCACCGCGACGGCCGCTGGCACCCCGAGGGCGGCGCCCTGGTCGCCCTGACGGGATCCGGCGGCGAGGCCGGCCCCGACAACACCGCGTACGTCATCTACACCTCCGGCACCACCGGCACCCCCAAGGGCGTGCCCATCACCCACCGCAGCGCCGTCGCCTTCGCCGACTCCGTCCGCCGGCTCTTCGAGCTCACCCCGGACGACCGGGTGCTGGGCTTCGCCTCCGCCGCCTTTGACGTCTCCGTCTTCGAGACGTTCGCCGCCCTCCTCACCGGCGCCCGGCTCTGCCTTGCCACCGACGAGCAACGCCTCGACCCCGCGCGGCTGCAGGATCTGATGGAACGTCAAGCTGTCACCGTGGTCGACCTGCCGCCCAGCGTGATGGCGCTGCTGGAGCCCGAGCGGCTGCCCGCCCTGCGGATCGTCTTCGTCGGCGGCGAGGCCTTCTCCGGCGAGCTCGTCAACCGCTGGAACCCCGGCCGCCGCTTCTTCAACGGCTACGGCCCCACCGAGTGCACCGTCACCATGATCGTCCAGGAGTGCGCCGGCCACTGGACGGCGAGCCCGCCGATCGGCCTGCCGATGGACAACCACGTCGCCCACGTCCTCGACCGCCACCTCCGGCCCGTCCCGTACGGCGTGCCCGGCGAACTCGTCATCGGCGGCGCCGGATTGACCCCCGGCTACCTCAACGCCCCCGACCTCACCGCACAGAAGATCGTCGCCGACCCGTTCGGCACCGCCCCCGGCGCCCGCCTCTACCGCACCGGCGACCTCGTCCGCCGCGAACCCGGCGGCGCCATCACCTTCCTCGGCCGGATCGACCAGCAGGTCAAACTCCGCGGCCTGCGGATCGAACTCGGCGAGGTCGAAGCCGCGCTGGCCGCCGTCCACGGCATCGGGCAGGCCGCCGCGGCCGTCTGGACGGACCCGCTCGGCGAACGCCACCTGGTCGCCTACACCGCCCCCGCAGACGGCGCCGAACCCGCCGAACCCGCCGCCCTGCGCGCCGCCCTCGCCGAACGCCTCCCCGGCTGGATGCTTCCCGCCCACTACGTCGCCCTGCCCGCCCTGCCGCTCACCACCAGCGGCAAGGTCGACCGGCGCGCCCTGCCCGAACCCGACCCCGCCGCCCGGCCGCGCGGCGGACCGGCCACCGCACCCCGTACCGAGACCGAACGCATCCTCGCCGAGGAGGTGTTCGCCGAAGTCCTCGGCGCCGACGGGATCTCCGTGCACGACAGCTTCTTCGACCTCGGTGGCACCAGCCTGCGCAGCACCCGGCTGCTCGCCCGGATCCGCGAACGCTTCGGCGCCGAGGTGCCGCTCGCCGAGTTCTTCCGCGGCCCCACCGTCGAACACCTCGCCGCCCTCGTCGACCGGGCCCGCGCCACCGCACTCGACGACGACGCCCTGATCGGCCTGATCGAGCGGATGTCCGAGGACGAGGCCGCCCGGCTGCTCGCCGGCGGCTCCGCCTCCTGACCCCCTTTCCGCCAGTCGTCCGAGCCCCCGGAGGAGCACCAGATGGACCACTCGACGGGCCACCCGCCCACCGCCGACGGGCTCGACGCCTTCCGCCGCGACGTCCGCGAGCGGCTCGCCGGCCCCGCCGTGCGGGCCGCCCTCGACGCCTGGCGCGCCGCGCCCGGACCGGACGCCGACGAGCGGCCGCTCTACCGCGAACTCGGCCGCCAAGGGCTGCTCGCCCCCGACTGGCCCGTCGAGTACGGCGGCCGGGGCCTCGGCCGCGCCGAGGCCGCCGCCCTCTACGAGGAACTCGTCCGGGCCGGCATCCCCGACACCCTGCACGTCAACACCGTCCAGATCGTCGGCCTGTTCCTGCTGATGGCGGGCACCCCCGAACAGAAGGCCGCCCACCTGCCCGCCATCGCCGCCGGCGAGCGCTTCGCCAGCGTGCTCTACACCGAACCCGAGACCGGCTCCGACCTGGCCGCCCTGCGCACCACCGCCGTCCGGGACACCACGTCGGAGCCCGCGGACGGCTGGCGGCTGGACGGCACCAAGGTGTTCAGCCTGAAGAGCGACCGCACCCACCTCGGCCTGTGCGCCGCCCGCACCGGCCCCACCGACGGCCGCTACCACGGCATCAGCCTCTTCCTGGTCGACCTTGCGGCGGAGGGGGTGCACCGCAGCGTGATCCCCGGCCTCGCCGACGAACAGTTCCACCGGGTCGAGCTGCGCGGCGTCCGCGTCGGCGCCGACGCACTGGTCGGCACCGAACACCAGGGCTGGCCGCTGCTCACCCAGGCGCTCGCCGTCGAACGCACCGGCCTGGACTACGCGTTGAAGGCCGAACGCTGGTACCGGGCCGTCCTGGCGCAGGGCCTCGACCGGCCCGAGGAGATCGCCCGGTACGGCGCCGCCGTCGACGCCGCCGCCCTCTTCGCCGCCCGCCTCACCGCCGGGGTCCTCGCCCCCGCGGACGGCGGAGGCCACACCGCCGAGGTGGACGAACCGCTCTCGGCCGCCGCCAAGTACCACACCAGCGAACTCGCCCAGGAGATCGCCGGCTGGGCCGCCGCCCACGGCCTCTCGACGCCCGGCACCGACCCCGGCCTGGAGGCCGGCTACCGGGAAGCACCCGGACTCACCCTCTCGGCCGGCACCTCCGAGGTGATGCTCCAGGTCGTCGCCGGAGCCGGCGCCCTCGACCCGGGCGACGACCTCCTGCAACAGCAACTCCGGCAAGCCGTACGGAAACTGCTCGACCGGGCGGTCACCGAGAGGCCCCGGCCCGGAGTCCGTGACGCACCCGCCGAGGACGGCCCCGACTGCCCCTCCTGGCCCGCCCTCACCGAACTCGGCGCCCCGCTCTTCGAGGTGCCCGCCGAGTCGGGCGGACTCGACCTCGGCCTCGCCGCCGCCACCGTCGTCGCCGAGGAACTCGGACGGGCCGCCCTCCGCGGCCCCTACCTGGACACCGCCGCCGCCCTCGACCTGCTCGACCCGGACGCCGTCGGCCCCGCCGCGGAGGCCGCCTGCGCCGGAACGCCACTGCCCGCGCCGACCCTCCCGCCGTCCGGGCCCGCCACCGCCCGGCAGCGGATCCGGCAGGCCGCCCACCTGCTCGGCCTGGCCGCCGGCGCCACCGGCGAGGCCGTCGGACTCAGCCACCGCCGCGAACAGTTCGGCCGTCCGCTGGCCCAGTGGCAGGGCGTCGCCCTGCCGCTCGCCCGCCAGCTCGTCCGGATCGAGGCGGGCCGCCTGCTCGTCCGCCGCGCCGCCGCCCTGGCCGACTCAGGCGCCCCCGAGGCCCTGCTCACGCGGTCCGCCGCCGAGGCCCTGGCCACCGCCGCCGAAACCGCCCTGGAGGCCGTCCGCACCGCCGTCCACACCGCGGGCGTCCGCGGCCTCACCGACGCCACCCCCCTCCACCTCCACTACCGGCTCACCCGCACCGAAGCCGTCCGCCTCGCCACCCCCGCCACCCTCTGGCACACCGCAGGCTCGGCCCGCCTCGCGGAACTCGCCGGCCAGTAGTCGTCCGGCCGATCACGGGTGGTGCCACAGTGGTTAGTGCGGCCCCACGGACGGCGAGCTGCTCCACCGCGTGATCGCGCCGTACGTCGTGAAGCGGGACCCGGAGCACAGCGCGGTGCCGATCCGGGGTCAGGCCCGGCGATCCAGGCAGCGCTCGACCGGGTCTGAGACTGGCTCCCGAGCCACGTGCGGACCGAGGCCAGGGCGCCCCGGTCCGGACCCGGTGCGGGATGCCGCTGTCAGGGCGGCCATCGTGGTGGACGGTTCATCCGTCGTGCGTGAGAGGGGCCGTGCCCTCCGCGGCCGCTTCGGGCGGTCGGGTGGACTGCCGGTGGGCGCCGTCGTCGGTCTGTGTCGAGGACCTGCGGAGAAGCTCTCCGGACGTGCACGTCTGGTCGAAGTCCCTGACGAGACAGAGGTTGTAGCCGTCGTCGTCGTACTGGACCTTGGCGTCGAGGTCGCAGCCGACCTGGGAGTGGCGGCCCGTGGACACCGTGAACGAGTCGCCTGCCGTGGCCGAGTCCGACGCGTAGACATCCCCTGACGGATCGCTCGACACGAGGAACTTCCACCCGCCTCCCGCCACCCCTGTCGAGCACTCGTAGTCGGGTACGGCGTTGAGGATCCCACTCCAGGTGAGGGTGTGGTCGGCCGACACGTGCAGCCTGGCGCCGGCTGCATTGCCCCAGTCGCCGACCAGATCGGCCTGCCCGATCACCGCCGACCCGCCACCGGCGCCGGCGCACGACGTGCACCCCAGAACCAGACACCAGAGAACTGCGGCCACCCACCCGAACCGCCCGTTGAACCGGTGGGCCGGCCGGCGGCCCGTCCCGCCACCCGGCCGCGGCTCCGACGGCGCGGCAGGGTCGGTTCCGGCCGGGGTTCCGATAGTCGAGTCCATGTCCATCCAGTGGTGGGAATGCGTCGCCGCAGCCCGCAGGGACTGGGCGCTACGGAGTCTTCGGGGGAGCCGCTGGCCACGGCCGCACCGACCGTCCGGAGAGCCGGTGCCGGTTCCCGCACTGCGGTCGGGTGCTGTCACCGGGCCGCTCGGGAATACCGCAGGGCCCGGCCGAGCACCACGCCGACGAACAGCGGCAATTCGGCGCATCCCGCGTACACCAGCCAGACGACCGCTTCGACGAGGAGCCCGTAGGGTGTCGGAGCTCCGGCCGATGCGCCGAGCCAGAGGATCTGCGCCAGGAAGAGGGCGGCGGAGAGTCCGGCCGCGAGGCCGAGGAGTGCCCGGGCCTCCAGGTAACCGAGGAGGATGCCGAGCAGCAGGCCCGAGCCGCCGCCCAGGAGGAGTACCAGCGGCAGAACCGCACTGCCCGACCGGGGCCCGGCGACCGACGGGAGGAAGAGGGCCAGCGGCGCGAAGACGGCCCAGGCTGCGGAGCAGTACGTGCTGTACAGCGGAGGTCGGAGCCTCGTGCTGCCGCGTACCGTGCGACCGCTGTACTCGGGCATCGGGCCCCTCCCTGCCGTTCCCGGGCAGGTGGAACCCCTGCCTCGCTCGGTGCCGGTCATCCTTCCAGCTCTTTTGAACGCGTTCAAGTTCTCTTCCGGTGGATGGCGTCGGGCTCCGGCCACTCTTCCGGGGGACGGTGGGTCCGGCCGTCCGGCGGAGGTGCCGGGGTGTCGGGTCCGGGGTGGCGCGGGGGTGTTCGCACGGTGGGGCATGACACGTACTCAGACCGCGCTGCTCTGCGCGGCCACGCTGTTCGCCGCCACGCTGCAGTCCACGGCCGGGGTGGCCGTCGCCGCCGGGGGTGGCGGGCACGACGGGCAGGCCTGCGTCAGCACCCCGGAGCCGCTCCGCGGGAAGGCCCGGCAGGTCGACCGGATCGTCGGCCAGGTGAAGGACGAGCTCGGGCTGAAGGCCGTCCTGTTCAAGGTGACCCAGGGCGGCCGGGAGGTCGTCACCGGGGCGCAGGGCGAGTCGATGACGGGCGTGCCGGCCGAGCCGGGCATGCACTTCCGGGCCGGTTCGGTGGCGATCGCCTTCATGGGCACCGTGCTGCTGCAGCTGGTGGAGGAGGGCGAGGTCGGCCTCGACGACCCGGTCTCCCGGTGGCTGCCCGGCCTGCCGCACGGCGACGAGATCACCCTGCGGATGCTCGGCAGCTCCACCTCCGGCCTGGTCGACTACGTCCGCGACCCCGGTTTCCTGGCCGCGCTCGCCGCCGAGCCGTTCCGCCAGTGGACGCCGGAGGAGCTGGTGGGCATCTCCACCGCCCAGGACCTCTGGTACGACCCGGGCACCAGCTGGAGCTACTCGCACGCCAACTTCGTCCTGCTCGGCGAGGCCCTGGAGCGCATCACCGGCACCCGGCTGGACCGGCTGCTGGAGGAGCGGGTGACGGGCCCGCTCGGGCTGCGGAACACCCGCAACAGCTTCACCCCGGAGATCGAGTCCCCGGTGCTGCACGCCTTCACCGCCGAGCGCGGCACCTACGAGGAGTCCACCTTCTGGAACCCCTCGTGGACGACCGCGCCGGGTGCCGTCCTCACCACCCACATCTGCGACCTGGAGCGCTCCGCCCGGGCGATCGGCAGCGGCGAACTGCTCGACCGCCGTTCCTTCCGGGTGCAGCTCGACCCCGGCACGGTCGGCCTCGGCGGGGCCACCAAGACCTGCCCGGCGGACGTCTGTCTGCTGAACACCGAGGCCAGGCACTTCGGGCTGGGCATCCTGGTGGTGAACGACTGGGTGGTGCAGAACCCGTCGTTCTCCGGCTACGCCGCCCTCCAGGCGTACCTGCCGCAGAGCCGGCTGTCCATCGCCGTCTCCGCCACCAAGGGGCCCGACACCCCGGAGGGGAACGCCGCCCAGGTCGTCGCCGAGCGCATCTCCCGACTGCTCGCCCCGCAGAACCCGCTGGACCTCCGCTGACCCGGCCGTCCGCCGGCCGACACCCCGCGACGAGGTGTCGGCCGGCGGCGGTTCAACCGCTCTACCGCCGGGTAACTCGGCTCTGCCGACGCAACGTTGGCATGAATCCGACACTCTTGACACCCGGGCAGGCCCGATGATCCGGCACCTCCTCCGCACCGCACTGACGCTCGCCCTCCCGGCCGCGCTGCTCGTCGCCCCCGCGGCCTCGGCAGCACCGGCGTCCGCCGCCCCCTCACCCGTGGGCGCGGCGGCCTCCGGCCCCGCCGCCGACTGGACGGCGCCGCTCTCCACCCGCGGCCGCTACATCGTCGACGCCACCGGTGCCCGCTTCAAGCTCCGGGCCGGCAACTGGGACGGCGCCCAGGGCTCCTGGACGGGATCCGGCAGCGCCGCCGACCCGGCCAACCACCACAGCGGCCAGGACTCCCACGGCATCCCGCTCGGCCTCGACCGGGCCCAACTACCGACCCTGATGGCGGACTTCCACCGCCTCGGGCTCAACAGCATCCGGCTGCCCTTCTCCAACGAGATGATCCGCACCACCGCGCCGGTGCCCGACGCCGCCGTCGCGGCCAACCCGCAACTGCGCGGCCTCACCCCGCTGCAGGTCTACGACGCCGTGGTGCGGGCGCTCACCGCGGACGGCTTCGCGGTGATCCTCAACAACCACACCAACACCACCCGTTGGTGCTGCGGCCTGGACGGCAACGAACGCTGGAACAGCAGCCAGTCCACCGCGCAGTGGGAGGACGACTGGGTGTTCATGGCCCGGCGCTACCGCGACAACAAGCGGGTGGTCGGCGCCGACCTGTACAACGAGGTCCGCCGCGACTACCTCGACGACCCCAACTGGGGCCTCGGCGACGCCCACGACTGGTACGCCGCCGCCCAGCACGCCGGGGACCGCATCCTCACCGAGGGCAGCCCGGACCTGCTGATCGTGGTCGAGGGCATCAACTGGACGGGCATCCCCGCCGACGGCCTTCCGCACGGCCGCCCCACCCTCACCCCCGTCCGCACCCTCTCGCACACCCTGGTCGCCTCCCACAAGCTGGTCTACTCGGCGCACTTCTACGGCTACACCGGCCCCAAGCACAGCGGCGCCACCGGCCTCGGCGAGACCCACGACGCCCGCTACCAGGACCTGAGCCGTGACGAGCTCTACCGGGTCCTCGACCAGCAGGCCCTCTACGTCGCCGCCGAGAGCGGGCAGCACTTCACCGCCCCCGTCTGGGTCAGCGAGTTCGGCATCGGCGCGGACGAGGCCGCGGCCGCGCCGCGGACCTGGTTCGGCGACTTCACCGACCGCCTGGCCGCCCTCGACACCGACTTCGCCTACTGGCCGCTGGTCGGCTGGAACGACCCCGGCCGCGGCGACAGTTGGGCCCTCCTCCGGTACACCGCCACCGGCGGCCGCTCGGGCCTGCTGGACGGCACGGACTGGCGCGCCGACGCCTGGAACCGTCTTGCCGCCGCGCCCGGCCTCACGGGGCCGGTGCCGGCCGCCGACTCCTGGCACATGCTGACCACCGACCACGCCGATGCCGTGCAGTCCCTGCGGGTGCGCGCCGCCGGAGACTGGGACGGTGGAGCCCGCAAGGCCGTCTGCCCCGACGGGGAACGCCTCGCCGGCGTCGCCCACACCGGCGGCCGCGGCCTGTGCACCGACACCGCGACCGGCGGCGACCTGCGGGCCGCCACCGGCGAGGCCGTCGTCGTCCGCGACGAACGCAACGTCCCGGCAGGCGGTGACTGGGCCTCCGGCTACACCAAGTACCAGTGCGCGCAGGGCCAGTACCTGATCGGCTACAGCCTGCGCGGCTCCCGGGTCTCGGCCGTCCTCTGCGCCACGGCCCGCCGCCCGCTGGGCACCGGCACCCGCACGGTCTGGTTCGACCGCGGCGACAACCGCCCGTCCGCCGGCCCCGGCGGCGAATTCGCCTACGGCGCCTACAAGGGCCAGTGCGCACCCACCGAGTACGCCGCCGGCCTCGCCTTCACCACCCGCATCGGCTCCTCCGGAACCCCGGACGCGCTGCTCTGCCGCCCGCTCTCCTGAACCGCTACGGCGCGGGCGCGGGCACTGCCGTGAGCACGAGTCCGTCGTCCGTCCCGGCACGGTCGGCCCGGACCTCGACGGTGCCCGCGCCGCGCCGCAGCGTGAACACCGGATGGACCGCCATCAGGAAGTCGAGCCCCTCCCGGTCGGCCGCCGACAGGGGAGGGGCGAGCAGCGCCTCGCACCGCCACGCTCCGCCGGCCGTGGAGACCGCGCCGAGACGGACGGCCACCCGGCCCGGACAGGTCTCCGGGTCGGCCCACCACTCCAGGTGCGCGGTCGTATCGCGGTCGTCCATGCGGCCAGTGTCGCAGCGCCGTCCACCGGATATCGTCGGCCGGGCGACAGCGGCGAGGCGGATGCGGACGGGCGGGTGACGGTGGTTCGGGAGGACGACGTGCGGTGGCTGTCCGGCCTCGTGGGGCGGGCGGCGCCACCGGAGGGCTGGGCGGAGGACGAGCACCTCCGGTACCGGCTGTACCAGGAGTGCCTGGCGGCCTGCCCCTCGGCGGCCGACGAGGAACGGATCGTGGAGATCGTCGTCCGGGACCAGGACGCGGCGATGGCCGAATCCACGCTGGTGTGGCACGTCGACCGGCTGGCACCGGACTTCACCACGGCGGAGGACTTCGCCGACCGGGTGAGCACCCTCGCCGGACAGGCGCCGGGGTTCGCCTTCCTGCAAGCGAGGATCGGGCAGTGGGTGCCGGTCAAGCGGGCGGAGGCCGATCCGGAGGGCTCGGTCGCGGCCGTGCTGGCCGGGAACCTCTGGCTCCAGCGAACGATCGCGGACACCTCGCGGTCGCCCGTCCTGCTGGGCGTCCTCGCCGAGCGCGGAGCGGCCCGGAAGCTCCGGAACACGGCCGCGGACCGGCTCCGCAGGCTCGCCTCCGCCGGGGGCGCTGCGTCACCTTGAGCCGGGGCCGCAGCCCGGTCTCAGCTGCGGAAGCCGACGTGGACGTGGTCGTGGTGGGCGTCGTCGGTGAAGAACTGGTTGGGGGCGGTGCCGCCGGAGAGCTGGCGCGGGCCGCCGACGTTGTAGGAGCCGCTCGCCGCCGCGGCCCGCATGAAGCCGTCGACCAGGTCGTGCGGGGTCGCCGGGTCGACCACCTCGTGTCCGTCGATCCGCCAGACGTCGAAGGCCCGCCCCGGCGGATGGTCGCTCGGCCGGGAGGTGCCGAACACGTCGATGGGATGCCCCGAGCGCAGCACGGTCACCGCGTACGAGTACCGCCCGGCCAGCGTCAGCATCGAGGCGAGGACGCTCTCGTGCACGCCGCCCCCGCGGACGTCCGCGACCGCGGCCGGCGGCAACTGGATCCGCGGCTCGGCCAGCACCCGCTGCGCCGCGTCGGAGAGGGTGGCGGCTGGCGGTGCCGGCTCCGCCGGGTGCAGGGCCGTGACGTTCCAGCGCGGCTGCGCCCTGACCAGCCGCACGTCGACGGTGGTGCCCCCCGAACCCTCGGTGGTCCACTGCCGGCACGGGACCATCACGCTGGCGGAGTCGGTGAGGTGTCCGCCCCACTGGGCGTTGACGACCTGCAGGACGGCCTGCGGGGCGGTGCCGAGCAGCGGTCCGGCCTGGTCGGCGAGCGTGGGGTCGAGGCCGAGCGCCCGGACCCGGTCCCGGGCGGCGGCCAGGCCCTGCCCGCCGGCAGGCCAGGCGCCGAGCGCCTCGACCAGCTGGGTCGCCCGCAGCTTCACGTCCGGGTCGATCTCACCCGGGCCGGGTTGCCACGGCATGGTGGCGGGGAGCGCCGCCGAGGAGGCTGCGGGCGAGGTCGCGGGCGGGGACGAGGTGGCCGGCGCGGGCGGGGAGGCGGAGCCGGCCGCAGTGCCCGTCCGGCTGCTGCAGGCCCCCAGCACCACCCCCGCCAGGCCGAGCAGCACCGCCCGCCGGGGCACCTGGAACGCCTGCGGCGAGGGCCGGGGGTTCTCGGCACTCACCGCTCCACCGTACGACGGCCGCGCCCGGGCGGCCCGGCCACCGGGTGCAGCGTCCCGGAACGCCGGAACCCGGCGCACACCCCGTGTGATCATGTCGGCATGGCAACCGGTCGGATCATCTTCCTCAACGGCACGTCCAGCTCCGGCAAGTCCAGCATCGCGCGGGAACTCCTGGACGTCCTGGACGACGGCGTCTTCTTCCACCTGGCGGTCGACGGCTTCAACGCCATGCGCACCAAACGGGAA
Organism: Kitasatospora arboriphila; assembly: GCF_039528095.1. Classification (NCBI taxonomy): domain Bacteria; kingdom Bacillati; phylum Actinomycetota; class Actinomycetes; order Kitasatosporales; family Streptomycetaceae; genus Kitasatospora; species Kitasatospora arboriphila. Next base: position 43,327 of record NZ_BAAALD010000022.1, on the reverse strand, counting down.
CTCGGCGAGGCCGAACTCGCAGCCGCGCTGCGCCGCACCAGGGAGGGCTTCCACCGCTCGATCGCCGCCATGGCGAGTGCGGGCAACGACGTCGTCGTGGACCATGTGCTGAGCGAGGAGTGGCGGCTGCTCGACTGCCTCGCCGTGCTGCCGCCGGAGGACGTGCTGTTCGTCGGCGTCCACTGCCCGCCGGACGAACTGGCCCGACGCGAACGGGACCGGGGCGACCGGCCGCCGGGCCTCGCGGTGCACCAGTACGGGCTGGTGCACCGGCACGGCGACTACGATCTGGAGTGCGACACCGCCGCGGCGAGCCCCCGGGCGTGCGCGGAGCGGATCAAGGAGTTCCTGCCGCGGCGTCCCACGCCGACGGCGTTCAGCCGGCTCCGCGAGAGGTACCTGACGGACGGTCGGCACGCGGTCTGAGCCGTGATCCGAGGTGGACGGGGGCACCTCAGGGGCGCGTGGGGGCAGGGAGCGACGCGCTACACCTGGACCGGTGTCGCGGGGCGGCTTTCGCGGCCCGGGCGGTCGAGGGCGGTGGCGGTGTACCGGCCGGTGGGGAGGGGCAGGGGACGGGCGCAGTCGGCGGCGGGCAGGCAGGCGGCCAGGGTGTCCGCGGTGAGCTGCGGACGGTCGCCGGGTGTCTGCGGGAGGCGGTGGACGGCGTAGCGGAACGGCGGCGGGCCGCCGGGGGCGATGCGCAGGGTGCCGTCCGCCGCGGTCAGGACGGGCGCTGCCGGGGGAGTGCCGCCGGCGAGCCGTGGCAGCAGCGGGGGCAGGGCGGGGCGGTGCCAGTGGTCGGCGGTGAGCCGGGCGACGGCGCCGATCGGGTCGGTGCGGACGTTGCGGGCGCTGAACAGGATCTGGCCGCCGATCTGCGGCAGCGTGGCGTCCAGGTCGAGGTGGCGGGAGAGTTCGGCCGGGTCCTGCCAGGCGGGGGCCTCGCCCGCGGCGCCGGCGCGGTAGGCGGCCTGGCCGGTCCAGAGCAGGGTGTCCCGGGCGGCGGTCTGCGCGGCCCACCAGCGGGCGAGGGCCGCGTAGTCGGCCTGCGGGTGGCCGAGGTGCCAGTACAGCTGCGGGGCGACGTAGTCGAGCAGGCCGTCCTGCACCCAGCCCAGCGAGTCGGCGTACAGCCCGTCGTAGGACTGGAAGGCGGCGGTGGCCGAGCCCCGCGGGTCGGTCGCGGCGTTGCGCCAGATGCCGAACGGGCTGACACCGAAGGCCGCCTCGGGCCGCACCGCCCGTACCAGGTCGCGCAGTTCGCGGATCAGCTGGTCGACGTTGCGCCGCCGCCAGGCCGCCCGGTCGGTGGCGCCGGCGCCGTACGCGGTGAAGGAGGCGTCGTCGGGGAAGGGCCGGCCGGCGGCGGGGTAGGGGTAGAAGTAGTCGTCGAGGTGGACGCCGTCGACCTGGTAACGGGCCACCGCGTCCAGGATCGCCTGTTCGACGAAGGCGCGGGCGGCGGGGACGCCGGGGTCGTAGTAGAGGCGCCCGCCGTAGGAGACCGTCCACTCGGGGTGGCGGCGGGCCGGGTGGTGGGCGGCGAGCCGTGCGGGGTCGTCGTGCTGGGCGATCCGGTACGGGTTGAACCAGGCGTGGAAGGCGAGGCCGCGGGCGTGTGCGGCGTCGACCAGGAAGCGCATCGGGTCCCAGCCCGGGTCCTGCCCCTGGACGCCGGTCAGCCACTGCGACCAGGGCTCGTACCGGGAGGGCCAGAAGGCGTCCGCGGTCGGCCGGACCTGCACGAACACCGCGTTGGCGCCGGCTGCCGCCGCGGCGTCGAGCAGGTCGTCGTACGCGGCGCGCAGCTGCGCCTCGGGGAGGCCGGGTGCGGGGGGCCAGTCGATGTGGTCGACCGTCGCGATCCAGACGCCGCGCAGCCGCCGCGGCGGCGGCCCGGCGGCGGCCGTGGCGGGCCGTGCCGCGGCGGTCAGGGTCAGCGCACCGAGGCCGCCCAGGAAGAGCCGGCGGGACGGACGCGGCGGCATGGCGGCTCCCGGGGGTGAGGGTGGTGCCACTCTCACCGCCCGGGGCCGGCGGTGTCGCGGCACCGCGCCGTCGGCGTCCTCCGCACGGGGGAATTGCAGGGTGAATTGTCGCCGATCTCCGTGCCACCGGCGACTTCTGACGTCCGATCGGGGAGAAGGTGGTGCCCGGCTCCACTCCTCGGGAGGCAACACCGTGCTCACTGTGCCCGTCCGGCTGCTGGCGGTGCCGCTCGCCGTCGTGCTCGCCGCGCTGCTGCCCGCGGGGGCGGCCCCCGGCAGCGGCGCGGGGACGTCCGCCGCCGCCCGGAGCCTCGGCTCCGACCTGGACGCGCTGTTCGCCGACCGGGCGCTGACCGGTGCCCAGGTGTCCGCGCTGGTCACCGACGCGGCCACCGGCGAGGTGCTGTACCGGCGGACGCCCGGCGCGCTGCTGCTGCCCGCCTCCACCCAGAAGACGGTGACCGCGGCGGCCGCCCTCGAACTGCTCGGCCCCGACCACCGCTTCACCACCGAGGTGCTCGCCGCCGGCCCGCGCACCGGCGGGCGGATCGACGCCGACCTGGTGCTGCGCGGCGGCGGCGACCCGACGCTGCTGACGGCCGACCTCGACGCGCTGGCCGCCGCGGTGGCCGCCGCCGGGGTGACGGAGGTCGGCGGCGCCCTGCTGGCCGATGCGAGCCGCTGGGACGACGTGCCGCTCGGCCCCAGCTGGTCGTGGGACGACCAGGCGGCGTACTACAGCCCGCAGATCTCCGCGCTGACCCTCACCACCGACACCGACTACGACCCGGGCACCGTCCGGGTCGTGCTGACCCCCGGGGAGGCGTCCGGGCAGCCCGCCGCGGTGCGGGTCGTCCCCGCCGAGGCGCCCGTCCGGTTCACCGGCCGGGTGGCGACCAGCGCGGCCGGCAGCGCCCGTACCGCCGTGGTCGACCGCAGGCCCGGCGGCAACGAACTGCTGCTCTCCGGCAGCGTCCCGGCGGACGGCGGCCCGAGCGAGGAGTGGATCGCCGTGGACGCCCCGGCGCTGGTGGCCGCCGACGTGTTCGCCGCAGCCCTGGCCCGGCACGGGGTCGCGGTGCAGGGTGCGCCCCGCGAGGGCCGGGCGCCGGCGGGCGCGGCCGTCCTCGCCGCCCACGACTCGGCGCCGGTCTCGGCCCTGATGGCGCCCTTCCTGAAGCTCAGCAACAACGGCATCGCCGAGCACCTGGTGAAGGAGATCGGCCGGGTGCGGGCCGGCAGCGGCAGCTGGGCCTCCGGCACCGACCAGGTGAACGGCTTCCTGCACCGGGCGGGCCTGGAGCCCACCGAGGCCCGGCAGGTGGACGGCTCCGGGCTGTCCCGGCACGACCTGCTGACCGCCTCCCGGCTCACCGCGCTGCTGGCGTACGCCCGGACTAGGCCCTGGTTCGCCACCTGGTACCAGGCGCTGCCGGTGGCCGGGGACGCCCGGCGCGCCGTCGGCGGCACCCTCACCAACCGGATGCGCGGCACCGCCGCCGAGGGCCGGGTGCACGCCAAGACCGGCTCGATGACCGGCGTGGACGCCCTGACGGGCTACGCCGAGCGGGCCGACGGCCGTACCCTGGCCTTCGCCGTCCTGGTCAACAACTTCGCCGGCAGCAGCCCCCGTTCGGTGATCGACGCGTTCGCCGTCCGGCTGGCCGGGGGTTCGGCCGCCACCGTCCGCGCCGCCCCGCCGGCCGAGACGCCGGGCGAGGTGCCGGACCGGGACTGGGAGACCGCCTGCCTGGTGGAGGCCCGGTGCTGACGGGCCGCACGGGCCGGCTGCCCGCCGCGCTGCTCGCCCTCGCCCTGCTCGCCGTCACCGGGACGGCCGCCGCGGGCTGCGTCCGCCGCTCGGACGAGGACCTCGGGCCCGTCCCGGACGTGCCCGGCGGGACGTTCACCGTCGCCCTCACCGAGCCGGACCACCTCACCCCCGGCCGCACGACCAGCAGTTACTCCCTGCAGGTGCTGGAGGGGCTGTTCGACACCCCGCTCGCCCTGGACCCTTCGGACGGCCACGCGGTGCCGCTCGCCGCCGAGTCCGTCAGCACCGACGACCAGCGGGTCTGGACACTGCACTTCCGGCCCGGCGCCCGCTTCCACAACGGCGAGCCGGTCACCGCGGCCAGCTACGCCGACGCCTGGAACGCGGCCGCGTACGGGCCCAACGGCTGGGAGGCCAACGGGTACTTCAGCCAGATCGACGGGTACGCCGCCCTCAACCCGGCGGACGGCGCCAAGCCCCCGACCGACCGGCTGTCCGGCCTGGAGGTGGTCGACGACACCACCCTGAAGGTCACCCTCGGGGCGCCGTTCAGCCAGTTCCCGATGCTGCTCGCCTTCCCCGCGTTCGCACCGCTGCCGAAGGCCGCCTTCGCCGACCCGGCCGGGTACGACCTGCACCCGGTCGGCAACGGCCCGTTCGCGATGGACGGCGACTGGCGGCACCAGCAGCGGATCGACCTGCGCCGCGCCGAGGGCTACACCGGGCCGCGCCCCGCCACCGCCGACGGCGTGCACTTCCGGATCTTCACCAGCAAGGACACCGCCTTCACCGAACTGCGGGCCGGACACGTCGACTTCATGGCCAGCGTGCCGCCCGCCCGGGCGTACGAGGCGAAGCGCACCTTCGGCGCGCGGTACTCGGTGCGGCCCAGCGGCACGATGGACTACCTCGGCCTGCCGCTCTGGGACGCCCGCTACGCCAAGCCCGAGCTGCGGCAGGCCATCTCGATGGCGATCGACCGCCGGGGCATCACCCGGGCGATCTTCAACGAGGTGTTCGCGCCCGCCGACTCGCTGGTCGCCGCGATGATCCCCGGCCACCGGGCCGGCGCCTGCGGCGAGACCTGCGAGTACCGGCCGGAGCGCGCCAAGGAGCTGTTCGACCGGGCCGGCGGCTTCACCGGCACGCTGGAGCTGTACTTCGCCAACTCCGACCCCACGTACGAGCAGTGGATGACCGCGGTGGCCAACGAGCTCAAGCAGAACCTCGGCATCCGCTCCATCGCCTTCCGCAAGATGTCCGGCGCCGACCTCGGCCCGATCCTCAACGGCCGCAAGGCGACCGGCCCGTACCGGCAGAACTGGGTGGTCGACTACCCGAGCGTGCAGAACTACCTCGCCGGGCTGCTCGGCCCCAACAACCGCTCCGGCTGGTCCGACCCGGCCTTCGACCGGGCGCTCGCGCTCGGCAACGCGGCGCCGGACGCCGCCGAGTCCGAGCAGCACTACCACGAGGCCGAGTCGATCGCGCTCCGGGCGCTGCCGCTGATCCCGCTCTGGAACTGGCAGGACCAGACCGCCTGGAGCCCCCGGATCGGCAACGTCCTGGTCGACCCGTACGTCGCCGGCCTGCACCTGGAGAAGGTGACCGTGCGGCACTGAGCCACTGACCACCGTCGCGACCACACGAACCGGGGGCGCCCGCCGATGGGCCGATACATCGCCCGCCGCCTGCTGTACGCCGTTCCCGTACTGCTGGCGACCACCTTCCTCATCCACGCCATGGTGTTCGTGCTGCCCGGCGACCCGATCCAGGGCCTCGCCGGGGACCGGCCGGTGCCGGCCGCCGTCCTCGCCGAACTGCACCGCCGCTACCACCTCGACGACCCGCTCGTCGTCCAGTACGCCAAGTACCTGGGCGGCCTGCTCACCGGCGACCTCGGCCGGACCTTCACCGGCGAGCCGGTCGCCGACACCCTGGCCGGCCGCTGGCAGGTCACCCTGCGGCTCGGCCTCACCGCCTGGTTCCTGGAGACCGTCCTCGGCGTCGCGCTCGGCGTCTGGGCGGCGCTGCGCAAGGGCCGCTGGGCGGACAACGCGGTGCTCGCCGGTACCACCCTGGTGATCGCCGTGCCGGTGTACATCGTCGGCTACCTCGCCCAACTGCTGCTCGGCGTCAAGCTCGGCTGGTTCCCGGTGGCCGGCGCCGAGGACGGCTGGCCGACCGCCTACCTGCTGCCCGGCCTGGTCCTCGCCTCCTTCGGCGTGGCCTACGTCGCCCGGCTCACCCGGGCCTCCCTGCTGGAGAACCTGCGCGCCGACCACGTGCGCACCGCCGGCGCCAAGGGCCTGTCCCGCCGGCGGGTGGTCGTCCGGCACACCCTGCGCAACTCGCTGATCCCGGTGGTGACCTTCCTCGGCATCGAACTCGGCTCGCTGATGGCCGGCGCCGTCGTCACCGAGTACGTGTTCAACCTGCCCGGCGTCGGCCAACAGGTCTTCCAGGCCATCCAGTTGCGCGAGGGACCGACCGTGGTCGGCATCACCACCGCCCTGGTGCTGGTCTACTGCCTGGCCAACCTGGTCGTCGACGTCCTGTACGGCCTGCTCGACCCGAGGATCCGCCATGACCGGTAGCCCGCAGGCCCCCGCACCGCCCCCGGCCCCCGCCCCGGCACCGCCCGCGCCCGTCCGGGACCTCACGCTGCCGCCGAAGCGGCGCCCTCGCCGCGGCGAGTCCCCCTCCGCCGGTGCCTGGCGGGACCTGCGCAGGCGCCCGCTCGTCCTCGCCTGCACCGGCGTGCTGCTGCTGATGGCGCTGATGGCCGCCCTCCCCGAGCCGTTCGTCGCCCTGCTCACCGACGACAGCGGCCGCTGCGAACTCGCCGACTCCCGGGTCGGCCCCAGCCTCCACCACCCGTTCGGCTTCGACCTGCAGGGCTGCGACTACCTCGGCCAGGTCGTCCGCGGCAGCCGCCCCTCGCTGGTCATCGGGCTCGCGGTGACCGCCGGGGCACTGCTGCTCTCGCTGCTCCTCGGCATGCTGGCGGGCTTCTTCGGCGGCTGGGTGGACACCCTGCTCTCCGGTCTCACCGACGTCTTCTTCGGCCTGCCGTTCGTCCTCGGCGCCACCGTCGTCCTGGTCGCCTTCCCCGACCACGGCCTCGGCGCGATGACCCTCGTCCTCGTCGCCCTCGGCTGGACGACCATGACCCGGGTGATGCGCGCCCAGGTCATCGGCCTCAAACAGGCCGACTACGTGCAGGCCGCCCGCTCCACCGGCGCCGGACCGCTGCGGCTGATGACCCGCCACCTGCTGCCCAACGCCGCCACCCCCGTGGTGGTGGTCGCCATGCTGAACGTCGGGAACGTCATCTCCGGCGAGGCCACGTTGGACTTCCTCGGCGTCGGTCTGCAGTACCCTGCGGTCTCCTGGGGCCTGCAACTGAACGCGGCCCAGGCGTACGTCCTCGACTTCCCGCACCTGCTCGCCTTCCCCGCGCTGTTCCTGTCGGCGACCGTGCTGAGCTTCATCCTGCTCGGCGACGCCGTCCGGGACGCGTACGACCCGAAGCTGAGATGAGGCCCGCATGCCGACCCACGACCGGCCCCGAACGGTGCCGCAGGCCCTGCGACCCGGCGACCGGGTCGCCGTCGCCGCCCCCGCAGGCCCGCCCGACCCCGCCCTGCTGGAGCGCGGCACCGCCCTGCTGGCCTCCTGGGGCCTGGAGGTGACGGTGCTGCCGCACGTCCGCGACAGCCACCTCGGCCACCTCGCCGGCCGCGACGAGGACCGCGCCGCCGACCTCACCGAGGCCTGCGCCGACCCCGCCGTCCGCGCCGTCCTCTGCGCCCGCGGCGGCTACGGCACCCAGCGGATGGTCGACCTGGTCGACTGGAAGGCGATCGACGCCGCCGCCGAACCCGCCCTGCTGATCGGCTCCAGCGACATCACCGCCCTGCACGAGGCCTTCGCCGTCCGGCTCGGCACCAGCACCCTGCACGCCCCGATGCCCGCCACCGGCGCCCTGGTCGACAACCCGGCCAGCGCCGACCACCTGCGCACCGTGCTCTTCCACCCCGAACGGGTCACCGAACTGCCGCTCGCCGGCGGCGTGCTCGTCCCCGGCACCGCCCGCGGCCGGCTCGCCGGCGGCAACGCCAGCCTGCTCGCCGCCTCCGTCGGCACCCCCACCGCCCAGCCGCCGGACGGCTGCCTGCTGCTGCTGGAGGAGACCGGCGAGGAGCCCTACCGGCTGGACCGCATCCTCACCCAGCTGGTGCGCGCGGGCGTGCTCGGCCGCGCCGCCGGCATCGTGCTCGGCGACTTCACCGACTGCGGGCCCGAGGAGGAGGTCCGCGCCGTCCTCGCCGACCGGCTCGGCGGCCTCGGCATCCCCGTCGCGGCCGGCCTGCCCGCCGGACACGGCCCGCTCCAGCTCACCGTCCCGCTCGGCACCGCCGCCGAACTCGGCGACGGCGTGCTCACCCTGCTCGAACCCCCGCTCGCCCCCCGGCCCGCCCCGGGCCGGCCGGCCGCCGAGGAGACCGCGTGCGCGTCCTGATCTCCGCCGACATGGAGGGCGCCACCGGCACCACCTGGCCGGAGGACGTCGAACCCGGCGCGCCCGCCTGGCAGCGGATGCGCCGGCTGCTCACCGGCGACGTCAACGCCTGCATCGCCGGCCTGTTCGCCGGCGGCGCCGAAGAAGTCCTGGTCAACGAGGCACACGAGACCCAGCGGAACGTCCTGCTGGAGGAACTCGACCCGCGGGCGAAGCTGCTGATCGGCCGGCACAAACCGCTCGGCATGATGCAGGGCGTCCAGGACGCCGACGCCGTCGTCTTCCTCGGCTACCACACCGGTGCCGGGGCGAACGGGGTCCTCGCCCACACCTACCTGGGCGCCGGACTCACCGGCTTCCGGATCGACGGCACGGACGCCGACGAAGGCCGGATGAACGCCCTGACCGCCGCCGAACACGGCGTCCCCGTCATCCTCGTCACCGGCGACGACCTCACCTGCGCCGCCGCCGCAGCCTGGGCACCCGAGGCCCGCACCGCCGCCGTCAAGGAGTGCGTCAGCCGCTACGCGGCGGTCTGCCTGCCGCCGTCCGTCAGCGCCGCGCTGATCCGCGACCGGGCCGAGCTCGCCATGCGCGACCACCGGCTGCTCGGCCGCCCCGAACCCGTCACCGGCCCGCACCGCTTCGAGATCGACTTCCACGCCACCCACCAGGCCGAGGCGGTCGCCGCGGTGCCCACCGTCGAACTCCTCGGCCCGTGCACCGTCGGCTACACCGCCCCCGGCGCCACCCGGGCCGCCCGCACCTTCAAGGTCTGCACCGTGGTCGCCCGCGCGGCCGCCGAGCAGCAGTACGGATAGTGGCCTCCCCAGGGGCGCCGGGGGCACCTCCCGGCCGAAGGCTGGGGGGAACTGCGCAATCCGGGGGCGATCCGGGGGCGGGTGTCACGACAGCACGGGCCAGGCCGTGATTCGTACGGTGGCCCGCATCCGAATTGCGCAGTTCCCCGCGCCCCTGGCCTACCACCTACCAACCACCCGTGCCCGAGAGGGAGACCCCGTGACCGTCAGCCCGCAGGCACTCGACACCGACGCGGCCGTCCTCTGCCACGACCTGCTGCGCCTCGACACCGTGAACCCCGGGGACGGCAGCGGGCCGGGCGAGCGGGCCGCCGCGGAGTACGTCGCCGCCCGGCTCTCCGAGGCCGGACTCGACCCGCTGCTCACCGAGTCCGCGCCGCGCCGGGCGAACGTCCTCGCCCGGGTGGCCGGCACCGACCGCACGCTGCCGCCGCTGCTCGTCCACGGCCACCTGGACACCGTGCCCTTCGACGCCGAGGACTGGACGCACCACCCGCTCTCCGGCGAACTCGCCGACGGCTGCCTGTGGGGCCGCGGCGCGGTCGACATGAAGGGCACCCTGGCGATGACCCTGGCCCTCGTCCGGGACTGGTCCCGCACCGGGCGGCGGCCGCGCCGGGACCTGGTGCTCGCCTTCCTGGCGGACGAGGAGTCGACCGGCGAGTACGGTGCCCGCTTCGCGGCCGAGCGGCACCGCGAGTGGTTCGAGGGCTGTACCGAGGCGATCGGCGAGTCCGGCGGGTATTCGGTGCCCGCGGGCGAGACGGCGGGGGAGCGGCGGCTCTATCCGGTGGCGGTCGGGGAGCGCTGCACCGCCTGGATGCGGCTGACCGCCACCGGCACCGCCGGGCACGGTTCCCGGGCCGGCGCGGACAACGCCGTCGCCACCCTGGTGCACGGGCTGTCCCGGCTCGCCGCGCACGCCTGGCCGGTCCGCCTCACCCCACCGGTGGAGGCGCTGATCACCGAGCTGGAGGGGGTCCTCGGGACCCGGATCGACCGGGAGCGGCTGGAGGCGGAGGCGGCCCGACTCGGCCGGGCGGGCGCGCTGTTCGCCCACACCGTGCGGAACTCGGCGGTGCCGACCGTGCTGCAGGCCGGGCAGAAGGTGAACGTGGTGCCCGGCAGTGCGCACGCCCAGGTCGACGGACGGTTCCTGCCCGGCACCCGGGACGAGTACCTGGAGACCGTCGAACGGCTCCTCGGGCCGGGCGTGACCCGCGAGTTCATCAACCTGGAGGAGGCCGTCGCGGCCGACCACACGGGACCGGCGTTCGCCGCCATGGCCGCCGCCGTGCGCGCCGAGGACCCGGCCGGCCACCCGGTGCCGTACCTGATGTCCGGCGGCACCGACGCCAAGACCTTCAACCGCCTGGGCATCACCTGCTACGGCTTCGCACCCCTGCTGCTCGACCCGGAACTCGACTACCCGACGATGTTCCACGGCGTGGACGAACGCGTCCCCGTCGACGGCCTGGCCTTCGGCGTCCGCGTCCTGGACCGCTTCCTCGAGAGCTACTGAGGGCGTCTGATCTGGGTTGCAGGTGGGTCGTCCCGGGCGGGTGACCGGGGCGGCGGTGGGCCGTTGCAGGGCTCGCGACTTCTCGGTGCCCTTACTGCACTGACGTGTCCGATGCCCGACGGGGCCTGATCGAGACGGTCTTCATAGCCTGGGGGGCTCGCCGTGCCGGTTCCGGCGTGGCGGTCCGCGTCCATGACCTGCGGGATCGTGAACGCGATCCCCCACGTCAATCGGACCGGCTTCCCGTGGGACTACCTGCCATACAACTTCCCGCCTGCAAGACGGTCTGCGACCACTGCTCACGGTGATCGTCACCGCGGCGTCGGTCCAGGACTCCGCCGGTGGCAAGCAGCCGCCCGACGAGGTCGCCGCTAGTCCGTTCAGAGGGCTGTCCGGTATGGCCCGCCTCCCGACCGCAAGGCACCAGTGTCGAAGAAACGCCTGTTCCTCTGAAGTTCCCGGCAGGTCGGGGCATTGCCCCGACCTGCCGGGAGGTCACCACAACTCAGCCTCCGGCTGGCGGCCTTCCCGAGGCCGGTGCGACCGCCGTGGCCGGCCGTTCGGTGGACGGAGGCGGGACGGGTCAGTGGCCGTAGGCGACGGCTCCTTGCGTGGCTTTGCCGTCGTTGTTCCAGTCGCCGGTGATGGGGGTCATGCCGGTGTCGCCGTACGTGACGGAGGTGACGGTGCCGCCGGTGGCGCGGAAGTAGTAGGTGCGGTTGGTGGGTCGGTAGACGCCGATCTGGGTGGCTCCGCTGTTGTTCCAGTCGCCAGTGATCGGCAGGTCGCCGGAGTTGCCGAACACAATGGTGGTGTCGGCGGCTCCTTCGTGGAAGGAGTTGAGGAGGTAGAAGGTGGCGGTGTCAGGGTTGAACAGGCCGGGAGTGTCGTAGCCCTTGTGGGTCCAGTCGCCGGCGATCGGCTTCCAATTGCCGCCGTTGCCGAAGCGGAGGGAGGTGACGGTGCCGTCGTTGTGACGCAGGTAGAAGGTTGCATTGCTCGGCCGGTAGACACCGACCTGGGTGGCACGCCCGCCGTCCCAGCGCCCGACCACCGGCGTGTCGCCCTGGTTGCCGAAGCGCAGGCTCACATCGCTCACGTCGCCGGCGAACGTGTTGGCAAGGTAGAAGGTCGAGGTGGCGGGGTCGTACGCGCCGGGGCTGTCGCCACCGGCGCCGTCCCAATTGCCGACCAGCGGAACCATCGGGCTGTTGCCGTAGTCGAACGGCGCACGCGTGGACACATTGAGCGTGGCATCGTCCGACAGGAACCAGCGCATCACGCCTGGCGCGACAGGCGGCAGCGACGCCTGGGCGGGGGGCAGAGCAATGCCGCTCCAGGTCTGGATCTTGGAGACGGCACCCTTGAAGAAGGCCTGCCGGGTGGTACCGCTCAGCGAGTCGCCGACCCGGAAGCCCTTGGTGAAGCCGACCGTCGGGCTGTGCGTTGCGGTCTTGGTGCCGGTGTCGTTGACGTACAGCGTCATCGTCTTGGTGCCGGCGTTGTATGTCGCGGTCAGGTGGGTCCACACGCCCGTTTGGGCTGCAGTGGTGCCGGAGGCCGCGCAGTCCCAGGTGGGGGAGGCGACGTCGGAGGCGGCCATGCAGAAGGACCACTGCTTCGTTGCGGCATCGGAGTAGAGCTTGAAGCCGGAGGTGTTGGTGCCGTCCTGGGAGAGGACGGTGCCGCCGAGGGCGTCGGGCTTGGCCCACACGGAGAGGGTGAAGCTCTTGGTGGGGTCCACCACGCCGGCGGTGGTGCTCAGGACGCCGGTCTTGGTGCCGTCGAGGTGGACATCGGGGTTGAAGAGGTCGTTGGTGGCCCAGGTGGCGGTGTTTCCGGTGCCGTCACCTCCGGTGAGGGGCACGGGGGTGCGGCCGGTGGCGGTGTTGTCGGCCGCGGTCGTGACCTTGCCGTCGACGCCGTCGGCCAGGGCCCAGGTGTGGGTGGCGGTGGACAACTGCTGGGTGAACGGCGTGGCGGTGAGGGAGGCGCCGTTGAAGACGTAGGTGCTGGCCTGACCGGTGGGGCTGATGCCGCGCAGATCGGGAATGCCGTCACGATCGACGTCGGCGGCCTGGATGGTGGTGAAGGTGTCGGCGCCCCATCCCTTGTCGGCAACCAGCGTGGGCGCGGCGGAACCGCTCTGGATCAGGGAGTCCAGCACATCGGGGCTGTAGTAGTACAGCTCGCCGCTGCCGGTGTCGTGGCGCGCGAACATGCCGGGCCTGTTACCGACGACGGCGCTGGTGATGGTCCAATCGCTCCAGTCCGTCCCGACCGGGGGGGTCTCGGCGAGCAGCGTTGCACCGACGACCCGTTCGTAGTTCTCGACCGCAACGCCACCTTCCTCGACCATCAGGTGGCCACCGTAGGTGAGGAGCAGGTCGGGGCCGGCACCGTTGTCGGTGGGGTCGCCGTTGGCGATCCGCTTGAGCCAGCCCCCGCTGGCGACATGGGTGGTCGTTGTTCCGCTGTCCGCGTCGGTGAAGACCGTGGACGGCAGGCTGACGGTTCCGCCCGAGTACGGCTTCAGGGCGGAGCCGTCGCCGTTGCCCTTGAGGATCTGGGCGCTCTGGGTGTTGGGGTTGTAGGCGAGGATGTCGTTGAAGCCGGATCCGCCTCCGAAGAAGTGGCCGACGACCGGCTCGGTGCTGTTCCAGTCCGCCGCGGACCCCTGGGTGTTGATGCCGGTGCCTGCGTCTCCGACGTTGTGGGCGTTGGCGTCCACGTTGGAGGCGTCGATTCCGGTGGCCAGCCACAGGCCCGGCGGCAGGGCCGCCTTGTTCCCGACCAGGGCGAGGTCGGCGCCGCCGTCACCCGTCAGGTCGTTCTCGAGCGCCGTGGTCGGCGCGCCGGCCGCAAACGGCTGGACGGCACTGTTGCCGCTGGGGTTGCCGGAAGCCGCAACGGCGGTTACCGAGAGGGTGTTGTAGGCGCGGGTCGGTGTGACGGTCACCGTGGCAGCACCGTTCAGGGCGTTGACGGAGACCGGCGCGCTCTCGTTGAGCTGGTATAGGTAGCTGGCGGGGGTGGGGCCGCTCGGATTGGGGGTGATGGAGACCTGGAGAGGTGTTCCCACGGTGAACGGGCCGGCGGGCAGGGTGACCGTCGGTGCGCCGGGTGCCGTTGGGTCAAAGGTGAAGCTGCAGGTGGCGCTGGTGGTGCCGGCCGGTCCGTCGCTGACCGTGACGTTCCAGGAGAAGGTCGTCGGGGAGCCGGTCGTCCTGCCGCCGGCCGCAGTCTCCAGGTCCTCCTTCTTCATGACGTAGACGGCGTCGGATCCTGATCCGGCGGAGACGGGGCCCTGCCCGACGACTGCGCCGGTCGAGGTCTTGGTCACCTTGAAGTTGGCGGTGAGGATTCCGCCCTCGGCGTCGTAGACCGCTGCCCGCAGGTAGACGTCCCCGTCGCCGACGAGTGTCGGAGTCGATGCGGGGCAGGACGTGGACGGCGAGGTCGACAACACCGGCGCGCTCGGCGCGTGGTTGTACGTCGTGGTCATGGTCATCGTCGACGGCTGGAACTTCTTCCAGCCGTAGCCGTCGGACTCGTTCGACGCCCGCAGGCCGAAGGTGATGTCATTCGCCTTGCCGTTGGCCGCGTTCTGCATCAGGCCGGTCGTGTTGAAGCCGACCGATTCCGCAGGGCAGCTGTCGTTGAAGCCGTGGGCGGCGTTCTTGGTGTCGCTCTTGGCTTTCCAGACGGGTTGGTTGTTCCAGGTGGTGGAAGAGGAGACCGGGGTGCTCGGGTCGATCTGCCACAGCTCGACGTCACGGGCGCTGCAGGACGGTGCCCAGGTCTCCGTGGCGTAGAACGTCGACAGGCTGATCTGTGCGCCGTGGATGCTGCTCGGCACCGACATCTTCGCGAAGGCGCGGCCGACGTAGTAGGGCGCGTCCCAGTTGTTGTAGCCGACCCGCAGGCCCGTGCTGTCGCTGGTCTTCCAGTAGCTGGTCGTCGGGAAGGCCGAGCTGACGTAGGTCCAGCCGAGGGCGGAGCCGCCGGCGGAGTAGGTCGGGTCGATGTACAGCGGCCAGACGGTGTTCTTGCCCGCGAGCAGGCCCGGGTCCGGCGTGAGGGTGATGGCGTTGTTGCCGTAGGAGGTCTTGAGCGGGGCGGTGTGCGCGGTCGCGCCGGGCGCTTGTGCGCTGGAGCGGGCGGGCTCGCCGCTGCGGGCGTCCAGTACCTGACCGGTGGTGGGGTGGGTGACGGTGGGTGCCGAGGCGTCCACCGCCGAGTCCCACACGCCGCGCACGGGTGCGGGGGCGGAGAAGGCCACCTTGCCGGACTTGTCCTTGCCGGTGATGTTGCCGGCCGCGTCGACGGCGAGATCGACCCCGGTGGCCCTGGTGGTGAACGAGAGGGACTTCAGTGCGGGGTTGGCAGCTGCCTTGGCGTCCTGGACGACGAGTACCTCGGAGAAGCCGCCCTGCAGGTCGGCGGTGACCTTCAGGTCGATGCCGGCCAGCAGGTGGTAGGTCGCGGTGGGGCCGTTGAGGTCCGGGGCGGGCAGCTTGCTCGTGAGGCTGGCTGGAAGCTGCAGGGACAGCGAGCGGCCGAGGCTCTTCATCTGAGCCAGCGGACCTGTGCCGCCGGCGGACAGGGTGAGGTCGGATGCCGTCAGTGCCGGCCCGACGGACCCGTCGGCGCGCTTGACGAGCGTGGCGTCCAACGGCTTCCAGGCCCCGCCCTGGTAGCGCCGCACAGGAGTGAGGGACTGATCCAACGTGAAACTGCCGTCGGGGTTGGCCGTCAGCTGATCGGTGGCCGTGGTGGCGGCATCGGCCACCACCGGCTTCTTCGACGAGCGAGCCTTTGCGGACGCCTGCTCGGCCGAGAGCGGCCCGCCAAGGGCAGATCGTCTCGTGGCGCCGGTGTCGGCCTGGGCGGGAACGCCGAGCGCTGTCAGAGACAGCGCACACAGTGCCGCGGCCAGGCCGAAGACGCCTATGCGTCTGGGCAGTGCAGGTGATGGCATGGGATAGGTCCTCAACTTGTCGATCGTTACAGGCCACTGCCCCACCTCGGCTGTCCTGGTTCGTCCAGGACTCGGAGGTGGCTGCGGTGCTGCGCAGATCTTCCCGCCCAGCCAGCTTCATACCGTGGGCTGTTTGTGGCGTGAATGACCGTTTTGGCGGAAAGGTCATCAGTAAAAAGTTTGCAAAACTAGAGCGCGGCGTCAGGTGGCCCTCCCGAGCTGGCCTGTGGTTTTGCCATAGTCGGGCGGTCCGACGAACGATCACGTCGGCACTCCGCGCTGCCCGAAGGCAGCAGACCTACAGAGGTGTCCCCGCGCCATGCGCATACCCGTCGACGCACGTCGACCACGAATAAAGGGCATGCTCCCGTCGTCACGAAATGCTCTGAGAACTGCGGCTGCTCTTGCCGCCACGGTGTTGGTCTCGGCCCTGGTCTCCGCGCCTGCACAAGCAGCCGCGGACACCAAGCCCGCTCTGCCGTCGGCACCTTCCGCAGTCGCCGTCAAGGGCGTGCACAACCTCAAGCCCAAGGTCGCTCAGCACACCAGCGACACCGATCGCACCTTCAAGCCGCGCGCGACCGCCTGGCCGAAGGCCGCGAAGGGCAGTGCCCGCCTTGCCGAGCCCACGGCCAAGGCTGACGGCACGAAGCAGACCGCGGCCAACACCCCCGTGTGGGTCCAGGCCACGAAGTCCGGCAACGGCGCCTACAAGGGCCCGTCCGACGTCGGTGTGACGGTGCTGGACCATCAGAAGTCCGCCGCCCTCGGCATCTCCGGCGTGGTCTTCACCGTCGACCCGTCCGCCACCGCCACCGGTGAGGGCAAGGTCCGGGTCGGCGTCGACTACTCGGCCTTCGCCGAGGCCTACGGCGGCAACTACGCCTCCCGGCTCCACCTGGTCACCCTTCCCGCCTGTGCGCTGACCACCCCCGAGGTCGCGGCCTGCCGGGTGCAGACCCCGCTCGACACGCGGCAGGACGCCAAGGCGTCCAGCGTGTCGGCCGAGGTCATGCTCGGGAAGCCGTCGACCGTGCACGCATCCACCGACGCGGAAGGCAGCCGCGCCGTTCCCGCGGTCTGGTCCGGCGACAGTGCGGTCGCGCTGCAGGCCGCCTCGACGTCCGGTGCCCAGGTCCTCGCCGCTACCGGTTCCGGCGACCAGGGCGGTGGCCGGTCGGGCAACTACGCCGCCAGCTCGCTGTCGCCGTCGGGCTCGTGGACCGGTGGCAGCGCCGGCGGATCCTTCACCTACGGGTACCCGATCCAGACGCCGGGCGCCTCCGGCTCCCTGACCCCCAAGATCTCGCTCGGGTACGACTCTGCCTCGGTGGACGGCAAGACCGCCTCCACCCAGGCCCAGGCCTCCTGGGTGGGCGACGGCTGGTCGACCCCGGACTCGTACATCGAGCAGACCTTCACCTCCTGCGCCGACAAGCCGGAGGGCACGGCCTCGCCGTCCGAGACGGGTGACCAGTGCTACGCGGGTCCGATCCTGACCCTGTCGCTGAACGGCTCGTCGACGGCGCTGGTCTGGGACTCGGGCAAGAACACCTGGAAGCCGCAGAGCGACAACGGTGAGGTCGTCACCCACGTCACGAACTCGAACAACGGCACGGGCACCTACAACACCGACTACTGGACGGTCACGGACCGCTCCGGCACGGTGTACTACTTCGGCCGCAACCAGCTGCCGGGCTGGAGCTCCGGCAAGCCGGTGACCAATTCGGTCGACTCGGTGCCGGTCTACTCCTCGCACTCCGGCGACCCCTGCTACAACGCCTCCGGGTTCAACGCCTCGGTGTGCACCATGGCCTACAAGTGGCACCTGGACTACGTCAAGGACGTCCGTGGCCAGGCCATGTCCTACTGGTACACCCAGGACACCAACTACTACGGGCAGAACAAGGGCCAGAGCAACACCAAGTACGTCCGCGACTCCTACCTGTCCCGGATCGACTACGGCTTCCTCGACAACGGCGCCTTCGGCACCGTCCCGGACCAGGTCAACTTCATCACCGGCTCGCGCTGCGTGGCGACCACCTGTGACCCGATCTCGGCCTCGAACGCGGGCACGCAGTACCCGGACGTGCCGTTCGACCTGATCTGCAACAGCGGTGCGACCTGCACCTCGCAGGCGCCGTCGTTCTTCTCGACCGTCCGGCTGAAGCAGATCGTCACCAAGCAGTACTCGACGGCCTCCTCCCAGTACGCGGCGGTCGACACCTACGACCTGGCGCAGACCGAGCCGCCGACCGGTGACGGCACCTCGCCGACCCTCTGGCTGGCCTCCGTCACCCGCACGGGCAACGACACCACCGCCGGCGGATCGGGCTCGATCGCGCTCCCGCCCGTGGTCTTCGGCGGCACCAGCATGCAGAACCGGGTGGACACCACCAACTACCCGGGCATGTACCGCTACCGGCTTACCACGATCATCACCGAACTCGGCGCCAAGACCGATGTCGAGTACGGCCTGCCCAACCCCTGCACCGCCTCCTACGTGGCCACGGCCAACGCCTCCACCAACACGAACTCCTGCTTCCCGGTCAGATGGACGCCGGAGTTCTACACCGATCCCATCGTCGACTGGTTCCAGAAGTACGCCGTCACCAAGGTCCTGGAGAAGGACCAGACCGCCGGTGCACCCGCTCGCGCCACCTCCTACGAGTACGGCGGCGGAGCGGCCTGGCACTACGACGACAACGAGGTCGTGCAGGCGAAGTACCGGACCTGGGGCCAGTTCCGCGGCTACGCCGACGTCACCACTTGGGTGGGAGACGGTACCAACGACCGCCGGACCAAGCAGAAGACCAGCTACTACCGGGGCATGGACGGGGACTGGCTCTCGCCCACCTCGACCCGGTCCGTCGCACTGACGGATTCCCAGGGGGCCACCCACGCCGACAGCGACGAGCTGTCCGGCAGGGAACTGGAGAGCACCACCTACAAGGGTGACGGCACCGAGGTCGACAGCCTGGACATCACCTCGTACTGGGTGTCCGCGAGCACCGCGACCCGCAATCGCACCGGCTTGCCCGCCCTCGCGGCGAAGACGGTGAAGGAGGCGGAGACCTACAGCCGTCAGGCCGTCACTTCCACCGTGCCCACCACGTGGCGGGTCACGGAGTCGAACAACAGCTACGTCTCGGACACCAACAGCTCCAGCTTCGGCCTGCTGAACGCCAGCTACGTCCACACCGTGCCGGCGAACGCCGCGTACGACCGGTGCACCACCTACACCTACGCTCCTGCCAACACCGGCCGGAACCTCGTCGGCCTGGTCGCCTCGCAGGAGACGGTGTCGGTGACCTGCGGCGGCTTCACCGAGGGCAGCATCGCCTCGGCACCGGCCGGCTACAACACGCTGACCGCGCCCGCCGCCGTCAACCGGCCTGCGCAGGTACAGTCCGCTACCCGGACCTTCTACGACGACGCGCAGTTCGCAACCACCTTCCCGCAGCCGAACCCGCCCACCGTCGGCAACGTCACGATGGTGCAGACCGCCTCCGACCACACCGGTGCCGGCGGCTCCTACGTCTGGCAGACCAGCAAGCGCACCACCTACGACACGTACGGGCGCCCGCTGACCGCGACCGACGGCAACGGCAACACCACCACGACCACCTACACGGTGAACGCGGTCGGCCTGACCACCGCCAGCACCGTCACCAACGCCAAGAGCCAGACCGCCACCACGACCCTGGCGCCGGCCCGCGGCCTGACCGTTGCCGCCGGTGACGTCAACAACATCACCGCGACTAGCCAGTCCGACGCGCTCGGCCGACTCACCGCGGTGTGGACCCAGTCCCGTCCGACGACAGCACCGGCGAACCTCAAGTTCACCTACACCGTCTCCAACACCAGTCTGTCCGGTACCACGACGGACAAGCTCAACGACTCGCTCGGCTACGTGACCTCGTACTCGCTCTACGACTCACTCGGCCGGGTCCGTCAGACCCAGGCGCCCACTCCGCAGGGCGGCCGCCTGATCACCGAGTCGTACTTCGACAGCCACGGCTGGGTCACCAAGACCAACAAGGCGTTCTGGGACCCCGACAACCTCCCGACGCTGGTTCTCGCCAACGACGTCCTGGACGAGAAGGTTCCGAACCAGGAACGCACCACCTACGACGGCCTCGGCCGTCCGGTGCGGGTCGACGCGTTGAAGAACTCCGTGGTGCAGGAGAGCACGACCACCGTCCGCGGAGGCGACCGCACCACCGTCGTTCCGCCCGCCGGCGGCACCGTGAAGACCACCGTCACCGACCCGCTCGGCCGGACCGTCGAACTCGACGACTACACCGTGCGGCCCACCGTCACCCCGCCCGCCGACACGTTCAACGGCACCTACACCGTCACCGGCGGCCAGAGCCAGGCCATCACCTACGGCTACGACGGCCACGGCAAGCAGAGCACCGTCACCGCCAACGGCTCCACCTGGACCACCGCCTACAACCTGCTCGGCCAGGCCAGCAGCAGGATCGACCCCGACGCCGGCACCAGCACCATGCAGTACGACGCCGCCGGCAACCTTCTCCAGACAACCGACTCGCGCGGAAAGAACGTCAGCTACACCTACGACGCCCTCAACCGCAAGACCGGCACGTACGCCGCCACGGCCACGACCCAGTCCGGCAACAACCAGATCGCCTCCTGGGTCTACGACAACGACAACAACGCCGTCGTCGGCATGACCAACCCCAAGGGCCACGTCACCACCAGCGCCTCCTACGTCGGAGGAAGCGCCACCGGCGCCGCCTACAAGACGCAGTCCGCAGGCTTCAACAAGTTCGGCGCCTCCCTCGGCGACACCATCACCATCCCCACCACCGAAGGCACCGCCCTCGGCAAGTCCTACGTCTTCAAGCACACCTACACGCCCAACACGGGACTGCTGGACACCGACGTCTTCCCCCTCGGGGCGGGACTTCCCGGCGAGACACTGCTCCACGGTTACGCCACTGCTTTCGACCTGCCCAACAGCACCAACACCACGAGCTACGGGTACGGCCAGAGCGTCACCTACGACGCCTACGGTCGGGTCGGTCAGACGAAGATCGGCGGTCTGAACAGCAACTTCGCGCTGATCACCAACACCTACGATCCGCACACCAGCCGCCTGACCGAGCAGACGGTGGTCCGCTCCGGCACCAACACCGAGGTCGACAAGCAGCACTACGACTACGACCAGGCCGGCAACACCACTCGCCAGGTCTCCACCCGCCTCGGTGCGACCTCCGAGACGCAGTGCTTCACGTACGACCAGCTCGACCGCCTCACCCAGGCGTGGACCGCCACCGACTCGTGCGCGGCCACCCCGACCACGGCGGCGCACTCCCAGGTCGGCGACGCCGTCACCGGCGGCGCCTACTGGACGGACTGGGCCTTCGACGCCCTCGGCAACCGCACCAGCCAGGTGGAACACTCCACCACCGGCGGCGCCGACACCACCACCACGTACACCTACAACGGAAACGGCACCAACCAGCCCCACACCCTGACCTCGGCCACCGGCGGTACGAGCCTGCAGTACGACACCGCGGGCAACACCACCAAGCGCACCACCGCCGCCGGCGGCACCCAGAACCTGACCTGGGACGACGCCGGCCACCTCACCGCCATCACCGGCGGCACCGCAGGCGACAGCAGCTACGTCTACGACGCCGACGGCAACGTCCTCCTCCAGAAGGACCCCGGCACCACCACCCTCTACCTGCCCGGCCAGCAGATCGTCCTCAACACGGCCACCGGCGCAACGACCGGCACCCGCTACGTCCCCCTGCCCGGCGGCGGCACCGCCGTGCGTACCGGTGGCAGCACCAACTACAAGTTCGAGATCGCGGACCCGCACGGCACCGTCGGCCTCCTCCTCGACAACACCGCACAAACCCCCACCTGGCGCCAGTCCACCCCCTACGGAGCCCCGCGCGGCACCCCCGCCGCCTGGCCGGACAACCGTGCCTTCCTCAACGCCCCGGCCTCCACGGCCACCGGCCTGACCATCCTCGGAGCACGGCAGTACGACCCCGTCACGGGCCGCTTCGTCAGCCTGGATCCGCTCTTCGAGACGGCAGACGCCCAACAGATGGGCGGATATAACTATGCGGGAAGTAATCCCGTCGGAAAGAGCGATCCAAGCGGACTTCGGTCAGATTCCGATGGAATCTGGTGCGACAATCATGACTGCAGCGGACACCCTGGCGAGCTTGAGCATGCCAACCGGATTCACGATAAGCAGACCAAGCGGGATAAGGATGTAGCGAAGAACCACATCGCCAGAGTGATTTCTTCCTGGCGGCCGAAGCATCCGACTGCTGACGTTTTTTATGGAATCGGTTCCGGCGTCAGTAAGGTGCTCGGATACGGTCTTACCGTAGGATATTTCCCGTGCTGGTTCGGCTCCGATGACTGTGACCTCCAGTCGCCGTATGATTACTGGGCGTCGCAGCACGGGGCTGACCTAAACTCGTGGTATTACGCGCAGGGAGAAAGTGCCGGAACTGAAGGTTCCTATGCCTTCCTCGGTGGCGTGGGCGAAATGTCGGCAGCGGAGCAGGAGGCCGCCGGCATGGCATCGGAGGAATCTGGACTCTTCAGGGCCTCGAAGGTTGGGACAGGGCCGAGTATTCGAATGACCGAGAAGGCCGCGCGGGAGATGGCTAAGCGGTACGGTCTTGATTATGGCGATGTGCCGATTGTGGTAAAGGATAGAGTGGCGGGTATCCAGGGGTTTACCATGCCGGACGGAACAGTTGTTCTCGGGCGTGGCGCGTTCCGCAATGAGCAGACCCTGGCTAGGACGCTCGCGCATGAAAGGTTCCATCTTCAGGAATTGCGCGACGGGCTGAAGTTTCCCATGACGGAGGCAGAGAGAGAGCCGTTTGAGGATCGAGCCTACGCGTTTGATCAGGAGTGGTGGGATGCGCATCCGTTGAATCCTGCAAATGGGTGAGGTATCGTGATGCCATGGCTTCCGATTGGGATAGATGGATATCTACATTTCAGGCCTTCTATGAAGGTGTCGAGTCGGCGCGCGATGTTTATTGTCCATCATGTGGCGAGGCTGCTCTTCAGATGAAATTCACGAGCCGCCCTGGAGCGTCCTCTGGGTATTGCTCCTTCTGGTGCGGTGTGTGTCTGAATGGAATCGCCATCTCTCGCTGCGAGATACCTGAAGGGGTTTC
Source organism: Kitasatospora arboriphila (assembly GCF_039528095.1). Classification (NCBI taxonomy): domain Bacteria; kingdom Bacillati; phylum Actinomycetota; class Actinomycetes; order Kitasatosporales; family Streptomycetaceae; genus Kitasatospora; species Kitasatospora arboriphila. Next base: position 20,526 of record NZ_BAAALD010000022.1, on the reverse strand, counting down.
TTCAATTCCCTTTGGACTGCCTAGGGTTGAGCGTGAAGCTCTAATTCCAAATTATAGAATGATATTGCCATGATGTGAGCGGGGGTGATCGGGTGAGGATTATCTGGCGAGCCTGGCCCGATCACCCCGCGAACTCAGTAACTCGATGACCTCGATCTGCGAGGTTTGTCACAGCTTCTCGACTGGCGCTCCGACGAGCCGCCGTTGGCAGTCCAGGACGTAGCGCGCATGCCGGGCCACCGCGTCGTAGTCGAACTCTTCGTGGTAGGCGAGCAGCGGCCCGGGGATTTCCTCGAGTTTCGGCTCCGTTTGCTGGCAGAGTTGGTCAAGGACAGGTGGGATCGGCGATAATGCGTCGGCAGGTACGGTCTTCCACTCGGATCACGGGGCGTCGAGGAATTCCATAGTTTTGGAAGCCTGTCGTCGGCCCGGTTAACTGAGGGGAGAGATCAACTAAGGGCTTGCAGATCATCAACCCATGGCTTCCGCCGTTGCGGCTCGTTGGTGTGGTATGGGCGCTTCACCGGATCAACGAGCTTTACTGGCAGCGAAGTTCGGGTGTGTCCAGCGACTGGTGTATCTCGTGTTGTGTGAGTTACCGGCGGCCGATGGAGAGCCGGCCGTCGAAGGCGATGTCGAAGGCCTGGAGTGCGGGCTTCCAGCGCATGGTCCAGCGCTTGCGGCCGGTGCCGGTGGGGTCCAGGCCCAGGACGGCCATGTAGACGCACTTGAGCGCGGCGGCCTCGTTCGGGAAGTGTCCGCGGGCGTGGACGGCCTTGCGGATGCGGGCGTTCACGCTCTCGATCGCGTTGGTCGTGCAGACGACCCGCCGGATCTCCGCGTCGAACTGGAGGAACGGCACGAACTCGGCCCAGGCGTTCGACCAGAGTCGAACGATCGCCGGATACTTGGCACCCCATTCCTTCTGGAAGCCCAGGAACCGGTCCTCGGCGGCGTCGGCGGTCGGCGCGGTGTAGATCGGCTTGAGTGCGCGGGAGATCTTGTCCCAGTCCTGGTGGGCCGCGTATCGAAACGATGCCCGCATGAGGTGGACTACGCAGGTCTGGGTATGGCCTGCGGCCAGACCGTGCCGATGGCGTCGGGCAGGCCCTTGAGTCCGTCGCAGACGACCATGCACACGTCTTCGACGCCGCGGTTCTTGATCTCGGTCAGGACCTGGAGCCAGTACTTGGCGCCCTCGCCGCCGTCGCCGGCCCACAGGCCCAGGATGTCGCGGGTGCCGTCGATGGTCACCGCGAGGGCGATGTAGATCGGCCGGTTGGCGACCTGCCCGTCGCGGACCTTCACGTGGATGCAGTCGGTGAAGATCACCGGGTAGATCGCGTCGAGCGGGCGGTTCTGCCATTCGGTCATCCCGTCCATGACCTTGTCGGTGATGGTGGAGATGGTCTGCTTGGACACGCTCGCCCCGTAGACCTCGGCCAGGTGGGCGGAGATGTCACCGTGCGTCAGACCCCGCGCGGACAGCGAAAGCACCATCTCATCGACGCCGGTCAGCCGTCGCTGGCGCTTCTTGACGATCTGCGGATCGAAGCTGCCCTCGCGGTCGCGGGGCACCTCGATCTCGACCGGTCCGACGTCGGTGAGCACGGTCTTGGCCCGGACGCCGTTGCGGCTGTTGCCGCTGCCCGCGCCGGCCCGGTCGTGCTTCTCGTAGCCGAGGTGGTCGGTGATCTCGCCCTCCAGGGCGGACTCCAGCACCCGCTTGGTCAGCTGCTGCAGCAGCCCGCCCTCGCCGGTCAATTGGAGCCCGCTCGCGCGGGCCCGGTCGACCAGCTGCCCGATCAACTGGTCGTCCAGCAGGTCCGCCGACAGCTCGACCGGCCGGACCTCTTCAACCGCCTCAACCGAGGCGATCATGTCGCTCATCAGGTGCTCTTCCTTGATCGGGAGATGCACCGGTCACCGTACAGACCCCCTTGATGCGCAAGACCAGGGCCCGGGGCTTGGGCACCTCGTTCCAAGGGGTGAAGGTCAAGCTAAGGGCGTGTGGAACGGCGCGGTCCGGGAGCGGGCACCGCAGTGCCGCGGGCCGGGTGCAGGTCCGCGGGTCCGCCCCCGTCCGCTGTGCGCAGGTCCCCGCGCCCTTGCAGGGACGGCCGCGGTGCGGCCGCGGCACGGCGGGCCAGCGCATCGGGCACGGTGAAGGCGAACAGGCCGGTGGCCACCGCGATCGCGGCGAGGACGAGGTAGGCCGTCCGGTACGCGGCCAGCGGCGGGTGGGCCTGTTCGGGGCCGCCGGCGCCGAGCACCAGGACGGTGGTCACCACGGCGGGGGCGAGGGCGTTGCCGGTCTGCCGGACGACGGTGTTGAGGGTGGCGGCGTGGGCGACGTCGGCCTTGGAGACGGTGCTGAAGGAGGCGATGGTGGTGGGCATGAACACCCCGCCCATCGCCAGCCCGAGCAGGAACATGTAGCCGCGGAAGGCCCACAGGCCGGTGTGCTCGTCCGCGGCGGCGAACAGCAGCAGCACCCCCGCCACGCCCAGCATCCCGGTCCCGATGATCACCCGCGGGCCGATGCGGGCGTACACCGCGCCGACCAGCTGCATGGTGAGCAGCACCCCGAAGGCCTCGGTGAAGGTGGTGCTGCCGCTGTCCAGCGCGCTGCCGCCGCGGGCCTCCTGGATGTAGAGCGGGCCGAGGAACATCGCGCCCATGATGGGCACGTAGCCGACCAGGCAGATCAGGTTGGTGTCGCGGAAGAGCCGGTCGCCGAAGAGCCGCAGCCGCAGGATCGGCTCGGCGGTGCGGAGTTCGACCGTGACCGCCGCCGCGAGCAGCACGGCGCCGGCCACCAGCGGGCCGAGCGCCTGCGGGCCGGTCCAGCCCGCCTCCGGCCCGGTGCAGACGCCGTACATCAGCGCGGCGGTGCCCGCGGCGCTCAGCAGCAGGCCGGGCAGGTCGAGCCGTCCGGCGGCGTGGTCGCGGTGCTCGGCGAGGAAGAGGAGGCCGAAGAGCACCGCGGCCGCGCCGACCGGAACGTTGACCCAGAACACCCAGCGCCAGGAGAGACCGGTGACGAGCGCGCCGCCGAGCAGCGGGGCGATCGCCGGGGCGATCTGCTGGGGGATGATCAGCAGGCGGGCGAGCCGGACCTGTTCGGCCTGGGTGAAGGTGCGGAAGAGCAGTGCCTGCGAGGTCGGCATCAGCAGGCCGGCGGCAAGGCCCTGCAGGGCCCGGGCGCCGACCAGGGCGCCGAGGCCCGGGGCGGCGCCGCAGAGCGCGGAGGCGCCGGTGAAGGCGGCGAGCGAGAGCAGCAGCATCCGGCGGCCGCCGAACCGTTCCACCAGCCAGGCCGAGGCCGGGACCATCATGGCCAGGCAGACCGGGTAGACCACGACGACCCCGGTGAGTGCGGCCGGGGTCAGCGCGAACTGCCGGGCGATGCCGGGCAGCGCGACGGTGGTGATCGCACCGTCGACGATGCAGATGAAGGTGGTCAGGACCGTCATGATGGGCACGACACGGCGCTGGCTCAGGCGGGTGCTCATAGAAGCTGAGCATACTCACTATGATGGTGCTCAGAAAGACTGGGGACGGGGACGGACACGGCATGGCACAGCGGCAGGCGGACAAGCGCGACTTCGGCAGCAGCGACGTCCTGGTGGACGAGCTCTTCGCCACCACGCAGCGGCTCCGAGCCTTCGTCGACGGCAGGCTGCGCGAGCACGGCGCCTCCGTCTCACGGCTGCGCACCCTGCGCGTACTGGCCCGCGCCGGCGGGCCGCTGCGCATGCGCGACCTCGCCGAGCTGGTCGGCAACGCCCCGCGGACCACCACCACGATCGTCGACAGCCTGGAGAAGGACGGCCTGGTCGAGCGGGTCCGGCACCCCGAGGACCGCCGCGCCTTCCTGCTCACCCTCACCGAGGAGGGCGTCCGCCGGCACCGCGAGGCCGAGGAGCTCGACCGCGCGGCCCTGGCCACCGCCACCGGCGCCCTCGCGCCCGCCGAACGCGAGCAGTTGCGGTCCCTGCTCGCCCGCATCCGCACCACCGTCGGCGAGCAGACGGCCGACGCCGACGCCGGTCCCTGACGCCCTGCACCCGACGCCCCGCACCCGACGCCCCGCACCCGAGCCCGCGGCAATGCGGCACCCCGTCCGGGTATCGGACGGGTGAAACCGGCCGTTCGGCCGTCAGGGTGACGTATCGTCCTGCCGAAGGTGATCCTGACCCGAAGGAGGAGATCACCTCGCGTTACGTCCTGCTGGGCCTCGGCCTCGCCTGCCCCGTCCTCGCCCTCGCCGTCTTCCTCGCCGCCGCCCGGGCCGGCACCCGCAGCGAGAGGGAGGACGACCGGGCCTGAGCCCGGACGCGCCCCGGTCACCCGGTCAGCGCGTCCACCAGGTCCCCGAGCTCCCGGTCGGTCAGCGGCCGGCGGTGGGCCAGCTTGTTGCGCGAGGTGCGCAGCGTGGACAGCCGGTTGTACTGCGCCGTCCCGAAGCGCACGTCGCGGCGGCGGACGGCCGTCCAGATGTCGCCCAGCTCCATCGAGGCGAGGTCGGCCGGGCCGCCCCGCCCGCCGTCCCGGTCGACGTAGGTGGCGGCGAGGTGCCGGGCACCCCGGGCGGCGGCCTGCGGCAGCAGCGCCACGAGCCGGGCCCGGGCGTCGTCGATGAGCGGCAGCAGCACGCGGTTCTGCGCCTGCCACACCAGCTTGTCCAGGCGGTCGCGGCCGTCGGCCCCGGCCAGCCACTCCACCGGCGAGCAGCGCACCTGCCCTTCCCAGCTGTCCAGCAGCCCGGCCTGCCAGGCCGGCCGGAGCGACGGCTCGGGGGACGGCGCGTAGGCCGCCGCGGCGTTCGCGGCCGGCGGCGGGGCCGCCCCGGCGGCCGGCCGGCACGCCGTCAGGGCGGGGACCAGGTCGTCCGTCCGCCCGTTCCAGCGTCCGGTCAGGCGCGCGGCCAGCGGCAGGTCGGGGCCGCAGACCTCGACGACCGTCTCGTGCCGCACCGCCGCCAGGATGCGCTTCCCGGCGGTGTGCCGGCCGTGAGCGGACCGCCCGTCGGCCTCCGCCTCCGCCACCAGGGTCGCCGTGTCGAGCCGGCCCCACACCGACCACCACCAGTGGACGGCGCAGAGGCCCGGGTCGAGTGCCTCCGGCGCGTCGGGGGCGAGGTCCTCCGGCCGGGCGGCGACCAGCAGCCGGGGCCGCCGGGCCGGCGGGAGGCCCGCGTTCTTCACGGCGGCCTGCAGACGGCGCATCAGACGGGAGAGCGCCACCGGGTCGTCCTCCCGCCAGGCGCGGACGATCACCACGGGGGCGCGCAGGTCCGCGCCGTCGACGAGTTCCTCGACCGGGTCGCCGACGAGCCCGAGCTGCCCGGCGAGGCGCTCCGTGAGGCTCGGTGTCCCGAGCGGCGGGGCCGGCGCGGGCGCTGCGGGCGCCGTCCAGCCCCCGAGGCCGTCGTCGTAGTCGAAGCCGACGTCCCCGAAGGCGTCGACGCCCGGCCAGAGCTCCTCGTCGGCCCGTTCCGCCGGCCCGTCGGCCCGCGCCGCCCGGCCGCCGCCGGGGCCCGGCACCTCGACCACGTCGTCGAGGTCGGCGAGCAGCCGGTCGAGGTACAGGTCGGCCCGGCCGCGCTCCACCTCGTGGCCGGGCAGCAGCCACAGGCAGCCCAGGCCGGAGGCCAGGTCCGCCGCGACCCGCGCGAGGTGCCGACGCGGCCCCGGCAGCCGCAGGAGGTCCGCCGCGGTGGGCCGGACGGCCGCGTCGTCGATCACCCGAGACCGCCTTCCCCGGCCTCCTGCAGCGTCTTGAGCGCGCGGAACGTCACCGGGTCGACGGTCACCCCGCCCGGGCGCTCGTCCAGCACGCCGAGGTGCTCCAGCTGCCCCAGCAGCTCCTCGGCCTCGTCGATGCCGGTCTCCAGGACGATCGACAGGTCCTGCGGCGTGGCGGTGGCCAGGCCGTTGCGGTGCTCCTCGGCGGTGAACACCTCGGCCCACTGGCAGAGCCGGGCCGTGAGGTCCCGGTCGAGCCCGGCGCGCCGGAGGTGGGTGGCCGCGGACTCCGGCCCGTCCAGCCGGACCGAGGTGAGCGCGGCGTCACGGGTCCGCCCGCCGCGGACCGCCGACATGACGCGCTCGACGTGCCCGGGCCAGCCGCCGGTGGCCTCGACCAGGTTGCGCCGCTCCTCGGCCGAGAGGAACGGCGACTCGGGCCACGCCCGGACGCTGGTCGCGTTCCACCGCTTCGGCCGCACCACGGCCGCGCCCCGGCCGGCCAGCGCCGACGACGGCAGCGGATCGGTCACGACCAGCGCGCGGCGCCGGGGCACCTCCGCGCCGTCCGCGTCGGCCACCGGGCGCTCCTGGCCGATCGCGCCGGTGTACGCGGTGAGCCGCTCCACCGTCTCCTGCACCCGGGCGAGGCTCTCGCCGCGCAGGTCGACGATCAGCATGTGCGGGGTGCGCAGCCTGGTGTGCTCGGTGATCGCCTTGACCAGGTCGTCCGAGGCCCGGTAGGTCAGCACCTTGCGGCTCGTGCCGATGTGGAGCCGCGCCGCCCGGTCGATCAGGTCGCTGCCCATGGCCGGCGAGGCCGCGACGACCGCCGTCCCCGCCGACAGCGCCTCGTGCCACTGGTCGTCGGTGAGCGGGCTCGTCCGGGCGATCTGCTCCCGGTCCACGCCCAGCGAGCGGCGGGCCACCCGCGGGTTGTAGTCGTACGGCTGGCTGAACTCCGTCGTCTGCAGCTCCGCGTCCAGCTCCTCGTACGTGCCGAGCATGTTGACGACGTTCGGGCTGCGCATCGCGAACGCCCGGCCGCCCTGCAGCTGGATCACCAGGCCGAGTCCCTCCATCTCGACCAGGTCGATGCGGACCTCGTTGACCCCGTCCTGCGGCGGGAAGCCCTCCGGCCACACCGCGCGGGCCTCCTCCAGCAGCTCCTGCGGGGTGTAGCCGCGGGCGCAGCCGTCGCGCAGGCTGCGCAGGGCGAGGATCAGGGTCAGGACCCGGTAGCGGTCCTCCAGGTTGATGGTCAGCCGCAGGCGGTCCTTGATCTGGTGCTGGATCCCCTGCGACGCCGTCACCTTCTGGACGTCCGCCTCGGTGATGCGAGGGCGGCTGCCGTCGGCGGCCAGCGCGCGCTCCTGCATCTCCACCACGAGCCCCTCGCAGAAGATCTGCACCAGGTTCGCCTGGTAGTTGGTGAGGGCGAGGATGCGCCACACCAGGTCGGGGGACTCGAAGAACAGGCCGACGGCGGCCAGCGGCTCGACCACCAGCTCGACGGCCGACTTCGGCACCAGCGGACCGACCAGGATGCCGGGACCGCCGTGCGCGGTGATCACGTTGGTGAGCCGGTTGAAGCGCTGCACCTGGTGCAGACCGGCGAACACCACCTTGAACGCGCGGTTGGTGTCCTGCATGAGCTGCTGCAGCCGCATCACCGTGCGGAACGTGGACTGCCCGCCCTCGGTGTACACCGGCCGCGCGTCGGCGTTCAGGAAGGCGTCCGCCTCGTCCGCCAGGACCAGGACGCGACGGGTCGGCTTGTCCGCGATCCACTGCCGGATGTGCGCGGCTATGGTGTCGCCGTCCGCCCGCTCGGACAGCCGCGGCCCGAGCAGGCCGCGCCGCTTCAGCTCGGCGGCGAGCACGCCCCAGATCCGCTCCGGCGGCTCGGCGTGCCCGATGTCCGCCGTGCGCAGGTCGATGTAGACCGCCACGTGGTCCTCGCGGTTGTCCCGCTCGAAGGTGTCCACCACCTGCCGCAGCAGCGAGGACTTGCCCAACTGCCGTCCGCCGTAGAGGAACAGGCTGCCCTCCCGGCCCATGATGGCGCTCTTCTCGGTGTCGCGGCCCTTGAACACCTCCGGCGGCACCCGTCCGGCGAGGTAGGGCGCGTAGGGCACGTAGCCGGCCCACGGCAGGGTGACCCGCTGCACCGCGCGGAACGAGCGCGGCTCGCGGGCGGCGATCCAGCCCAGCACCGCCGGGTCCACGACGATCGCCTGCTGCGGGCGGTTGCGGGACCGCTGCGCGAGCCGGCGGCGGCCCTCGACGCCCAGCGGCTGCAGGTAGAGGATGATGTGCGCGCCCTGCGCCGACTCCGACAGGTGCCGCAGCGGTCCCTCGCCGCGCTGCTCGTCGGAGATCAGCAGCACCCGGTACGACCGGTGGGCCTGTGAGCCCAGCGCGGCGACGTACCCGGGGAGGCTCTCGCTGACGTCGGCGCGGACGCTCAGCCGCATCACGCTCCAGTCCCTGCGGTCCGCCTCGTCCAGCGACACCTGGGTCGCCGTCAGGCCGAGCAGGCGCAGCACACTGCCCACGTGCTTCTGGTAGGCGTTGCTGCGCTTGCGCGGGTCCGCCAGCGCCTCCCAGGAGTCGAGGGCCACCGAGGTGGCCTCCGCGAGCGACCGGCCGGCCGCGTAGTGGGACGCCCACCAGCGCGCGCCCACCCCGGTGCCGCCGGCGGCCGGCGCGTCGCGGTGCGCGATGCCCGCGAGGAACTCGTCCAGCTCGACGCCCTTGTCGCTCTGCCGCTCGGGCAGCGCGCGCCCCTGGCGGGCGAAGGAGAGCAGTTCCTCCGCCGTGACGACGTCGTCGACGTCCAGCAGGTCGGAGATGCGGGCGACGGAGTCCGCGTCGAGCGGCAACTCGGCGAGCTGCTCGCGCAGTTCCGCGGTCTTCTGGACGACGAGGGCACGGAGCTCCGCGGCCAGCGACCGGACGTCGGCGTCCCGGCCCCCGAACCGCTCGGCGGGCTCCTCGCGCCGCAGGTCCACCAGCCGGCCCGAGAGTTCGCTCTCGACCTGCGGGGTCAGCAGGTTCTGCACCCGGATCTGCGCGAACAGCGACTCGGCTCGCCGGCGCCGCCGCTCCACCCGCTCGCGCCAGACCGCGGCGGAGTCCTCCACCTGCTGCTGCCAGAGCTCGAGTTCACCGGCCTCGGGCATGCCCGTCCCGTGCAGGCGGCCCTGGCCGGCCACGGCGAGCAGCAGACGGGCGAGGTGGACGTCACCGCGGTCGAGGTGCGCCCGCAGCGCGGCCGGCACGTCCACAGGTTCGAGCAGGCCGGCCAGCGCGTCGGCCGCCCCGGCCCCGTCCAGCCGCGGCTGCGGCCGGTCGCCGTCGTCCAGCCACGCCAGGTCGCGCAGCGCCAGCAGGCAGTCGGCCGACGGCGTCAGCCCGTCCTCCCGCGCCACCGGCTTGGACTCGCCGCTGAGCCAGCGCACCAGCACCCGCAGGGCGGCGCCGCCCGGACCCGGCACCGACTCGGCGCGGCCGGCCTCCGCGACGGCCTGGATGAGTCCGGCGCCGACCTCCCGGCCGCGGCCGTGCTGGGGCAGCGCCGCCACGGTCTGCGCCTCGCGCAGCAGGTCCACCACCGTCTTGATGTGGTTGCGCAGTTGCTCCCTGGCCGTCGAGTGGATGCTCTCCTTGGCCTGCTTCGGCGAGCGCGTCGCGCGGTCGGTGGCGTCGATGAGCCGGTCCGCCGCGTCGGCCCGCTGGTAGTGCTGCTCCATGTCCTCGGCCAGCGCGCGTTCGTCCGCACGGCCCGCCGCCCACTCCTGGACCAGACGCAGCGTCAGACCGAGCCGCCCGTCGCGGGCGCACATGGTCTGCAGCACCTTGGTGCCGCGCTGCAGGGTGATGGTCCGCTGCGGCAGGTCCTCCTGGAGCTGCCGCGCCCGGTCGCCGATCTCGGCGCGGTGCACGGCCGGCTCGGCCGCGGACGCGCGCAGCACCTCCCCGGCCGCCAGCGTCAAGCCCTGGCGGACCTCGGCGACGAGGTGCTGCAGCACGTCGGCCCAGACCTGGGGCAGGCCCGGCAGCGGCGCGAACTCGGTGACCAGCGGCGGCGCCCAGCCCGCGCTCAGGCCGCTGCGCAGTGCGGCGGCCAGCGCGACCAGGTACGCCTCGCGGTCCTCGGACGCGGCCGGGAACCCGATGCCGTCGGACTGCAGCTGGAGCTCGAACGCCGCCTGGGCGTTCGGCAGGTGGAAGGCCGCGTGGGCGAACGCCAGGGTCTGGACGCGGTGCTGGGACTCGCCGGCCGCCCGGGTGGTCCAGTACGCCTCGGCGAAGCGGTCCTGCGCGATGAGCCGCTCGACCGCCGACGGGCCGTCGTTCCCGCTGGTCCACACGTCGGCCACCGGTACCGGCCCGGCGGTGTCCGCGGACCCGTCGGGCTCCTCGGGCTCCTCGGAACCGGCGGCCCCGAGGGGCTCGGCGGCCTCGGCGGGACCGGCCGGCCAGGTGTCCTGCTCCGGCCGCGCGGCGGGCGGCTCCGTCCTGCGCCGCGGCGGACCGGGCTGCCCGGCCTCCCCGGCGGGCTCGGTGTCCACCGTCCCGGTGCCCGTGGGCTCGTCGAGGCCGGCGGTCCCGGCGGTCTCGTCGGTCCCGGTGGTGCTGGCGGCGGGGGACTCCGGTGCGGCGGCGTCGTCCACCTGCGCGGTGCTCTCCGGTGCCGTGTCCTCCGGCTCCGGCTCCGGCTCCGGATGTGGTTCCGGATCCGGTTCGTCGGCCGCGGGCACGGCATCCGCCGGGGCACCGGCCGACGGTTCCACCGGGTCGTCGAGTCGCTCACCGGGCGCCGCCGCCGCGGACGGGAGGCCGTCGGTGGCGAGCCCGAGTCGCTCCTCGGTCTCGCGGACCCGGTTCGCCAGGTCCGCGACGACGCGCTCCAGCCCCTCCCGGGCCGGCACGAACGACTCCTGCTCCAGCAGGCCCACGTACTTGGCGTGGGTCTCGCGCTGTTCGACGAGTTCGGCCAGCAGCGCCCGGCGTTCGTGCGCCTGCCGCTCCTCCGCCTCGCGCACGGACGCAACGATCCGCACCACCGTGTCGTAGGTGTCCTCGGCGGGCCACCCCGTGCCGTCGGGGTCCAGTGCGCGGACCGTCCCGGCCGTGCGCGCGCGGTCGGCGAGCCAGCCGGCGACGTCCTCGGCCAGGGCCGGGTCCACCGTGCCGAGTCCGGTCCGGATCCCGGCGGCCGCGGTGTCGAGCCGGTCCGCGAGGGCCGCGCCGTCCGTGCGCAGCCGCTGGACGTCCTGCTCCACCTGCTCCACGCCGGATCCGGTGGCGTCCGTTGAGGTTTGTACGTCCTCGGCCGCCGGCCGCGCTGCGGGCGCCATGTGATGGTGCGCCAAGTGCCCCTCCTCGGTGAGGTCCTCGGCGGGCGTCAGGGCCCGCTCCCACAAGTCCTGCCAGTTCTCGCGCACCAGCCGGGTGGTCGCGGACTCCGGGCGCAGGGCCAGGCCGTGCAGGGCCAGACCGGCCATCGGCGCGGGCAGCGCGCCCATCATCGTCCCGAGCCCGTCCAGGTCGGGGGAGCGCACCGCCTCCACCGGGAACCCCCGGTGGCACAGCTCGATCGCGGCCATCGAGGCGCCGCAGTCGGCGAGTGCGGCGAGCAGCCCGACGGGCGCCTTGACGACCCACAGGTGGGTGCCCGAGCCCGTGGCCGCCTTCTTGGCCACCGGCTCCCCCCGGTACCGGACGGAATCCGGTCCGTGTGCGGCCTCGTGACGGGCCACCAGTATTCGCACCTCGTCCGCGGGGAGCGTCCGGAGCCACGAGCGGAGAGCGGGGATCGAGGGCATGCCCGTGATCCTTGCACGCAGCAGGCACGCCGACCAGGGCTTTGCCCGGTTGGTCCGGGCCGGTTCCGGGCGCTCGATCCGGTGTTCGGGCGGGTGGTACGGGCGCGGGCGCGGCACCCCTCAGCGCAGCGGGCCGCCCTCCCGTTGGTGGCGGCCGGGGGTGGTGCCGAAGGCCTTCCGGAACGACTCCACGAACGAACTCGGCGAGGACCAGCCGCAGGCCGCCGCCACCGAGGTCACCGAACGACCCGCGGCCAGCAGGGTCAACGCGCGGTGCAGTCGCAGCTGCGCCCGCCACTGCGGGAAGCTCATGCCGGTCTCCTGCCGGAACAGCCGGCTCAGCGTGCGCTCGGACGCGCCCACGGCGGCGCCGAGTCGGGCCAGCGTCCGGTCGTCGGCCGGGTCCGCGGCCAGCAGGTCGGCGAGGTCCCGCAGCCGCGGGTCCGAGGGCGTCGGCAGCTCCAGGCCGAGGGCGGGCGCCCGGCACAACTGGTCCAGCGCCACCCGCTCCAGGGCGCGGAACTGCTCGCCCTGCGGCGGCTCGGGACCGCTCATCACCTCGACCACCTCCCACAGCAGCCGGCTGACCGCCAGCACCGTCGGCCGGTTCAGCGCCAGCGGATTGACCTCCGCGGGGAAGCTCAGACTGCGCAACTCGCTGGGCCCGTGGGCCCGGTGGGCGTGCGGCACGCCGGCCGGCAGCCAGACTCCGCGGTGCGCGGGAACCGCCCAGCCGCCCTGCGGGGTGGACACCTCCAGCACGCCGCGACCCGGGCAGATCAGCTGGTTGACGGTGTGGAAGTGCCAGTCGATCCGCTCACGGTGGGCCAGCGGCTGCCGGGTCGGGCCGGTCAGTTCCTGGCGGGTTGGCGACATGGATCGGCAGAGTATCGGAAGCCCGTCCCCGGTGCCGCGGGCCAGGCTGGTCACCGCCGGCGAACGCTCGCCGGCGAGCCACCGAGGAGGCGGGATGACCCTGGACGACACCGCGCACCGGAGCGCCACCGGAACCGGAGCACCCGCAGTACCCGCGGCAGCCGGGCCGCCGGAGTCCGGCGGGGTCTGGCGGCGGATGGGCCTGTGGGGCGCCGCGCACGCCGTCGACGACTTCTACCAGGGCCTCGTCCCCGCCGTGGTGCCGTACTTCGCGCTCGACCGGGGCTACGACTACGTGGCGGTCGGCGGGCTCGCGATGGCGGCCACCGTCGGCAGCGCCGTGCCGCAGCCCTTCGTCGGACTGGCCGTGGACCGCTGGCGGCTCGGCGGGACGGCCGCCCTCGGCGTGGCCCTGGCCGGGGTCGGCCTCGGTGCGGCGGGGCTGGTGTCCTCGTACGCCGCGGTCTGGCTGCTGGTGCTGCTGTCCGGGCTCGGGGTGGCGATGTTCCACCCGGCGGCCGGGCGCTCCGCGCGGGAGGCGGCGGGCGGCAGCACGACGGCGATGAGCGTGTTCGCGGCGGGCGGCAGCGTCGGCTTCTTCCTCGCCCCGGTGCTGGCCACGCCGGTGCTGGCGGCCTGGGGCGTGCGGTCCACGGTGCTGTTCGTGCCGCCCGCGCTGATCACCGGCTGGGTGCTGCTGCGCCACCGGCAGCGACAGCGGGAGCGGGAGCGGGCCGTCGCGACGGCCGCGGCCGCACCGGCGGGGCCCGACCGGTGGCCGCCGTTCCTGGTGCTGACCGGGGTCGAGGTGGCGCGGTCGGTGGTGTTCTTCGGGGTCAGCACCTTCCTGGAGCTGCACTGGCTGCGCGACCTGCACGCCTCGCACGCGCTCGCCGGTGCGGCACTGGCCGGCTTCCTCGGCGGCGGTGTCGCCGGGACGCTGCTCGGCGGCCGGCTCGCGGACCGGATCGGAGCGGTGGCCGCGGTGCGGCTGGGCACCGCGCTCACGGTGCCCGCACTGGCGGGCCTCTGCCTGGCGCCGGGCGGCCTGCTGCCGCTGGTGTTCGCGGTGCTGACCGGGGCGGCGCTCAACGTGCCGTTCGCGGTGATGGTGAAGCTGGGCCAGGACTACCTGCCCGGCCGCCCCGGCACCGCGGCCGGGGTCACGCTGGGGCTCGGCGTCAGCGCCGGCGGGCTGTGCGGGCCGCTGCTCGGTCTGGTGGCCCGGGCGCACGGGCCGCAGGGGGTGCTGGCGGCGCTGTGCGCGGTGCCGCTGCTCGGCCTGCTGCTGGCGTACGCGCTGGTGGAGCCGGGCGCGGCTGGGCGGGTCGGGCTGCCCGGCGGGCGGTTCAGGCCACGTGGCAGAGCTTGACCACGGAGACCCGGTGCAGGTCCACCGCGAGCGGGGTGTGGCGGCGGTGCCGGCGGGCGTCCTCGGACTCCGCCCGGGCGAGTGCCTGCTCCAGTGCGTGGTCGGCCTCGGAGGCGTCGACGATGAAGAGGTGGACACCGGTGTCGGGCGTGCCGTCCGGCCCGGTGTCACCGGACTGGTGCGGAATCTCCACCCGCCAGCGGAACAGGTGCGGCGATGCCGCTCGGGACCTCTTGGTCATCGGATGTGCTTCCTCTCCCGTGCGGACGTGACGGGCGTTGGAGCTCCGTGGCGTTCGGACCAGTGCGATCCGTATCACCGTATGAGGGCGAAATATGTCCGTCAAGAGGACGAGATGGGGAGTAAATATTCCGTCCGGCGGATGAATTCGTTCGGAAGCCAGTACGGTGCATGTATGAGCGACCTCCACGAGTCGGCCGCCCTCTCCGCCCGGCGGCTGCGCACCCGCACCGCCCTGCTCGCCGTGCTCGCGGAGTACGGCGCGCTCAGCCGCTCCGACCTGGGGCGGCTCACCGGCCTGTCGCGGTCCGCGGTCAGCAGTGCGGTCGCCGACCTGCGCGCCGAGGGCGCCGTCACCGAGCAGCCCGCCCCCACCGGCCCGGTCACCGGCCGCGGCCGCCCGGCCGCCGTGGTCGCGCTCAGCCGCGACAACGGGCTCGTCCTCGGCCTCGACCTCGGCCACGCCCACATCACCGCCGCCGTCGGCACCGGCGAGGGTACCGTGCTCGGCGAGGCCACCGCGCTGCTCGACATCGACGACCACCCGCAGCGCGCCCTGGACACCGCCGCCGACCTCGCCGTCGAGGCGATGCGCCAGGCCGGCTGCGGACCGGAGGCCGTCGGCGCGGCCGCGGCCGGGGCCCCCGCCGCCATGGACCTGCGCACCCGGGCCGTCCGCGCGCCCACCATCCTCGCCAAGTGGATCGGCCTCGACCCGGCCGCCGAGCTCGCCCGCCGCCTCCGGATGCCCGTCGCGGTCGCCAACGACGCCGAGATGGGCGCCCGCGGCGAGCGCGCCCTCGGCGCCGGCCGCGGCCTCAACGACCTCATCTACGTCAAGGCCTCGCACGGCGTCGGCAGCGGCCTCGTGCTCGGCGGCCAGTTCTACCGCGGCGCGACCGGCCTGGCCGGCGAGATCGGCCACATCCAGCTGCCCGGGGCCACCAGCTGGTGCCGCTGCGGCAACCGCGGCTGCCTGGAGACGGTCGTCTCCGTCGCGGAGGTCCGGCGCCGGCTCACCCACGTGCTGGCCAGTGCCGACCGCGGGAACGTGCCCGAGGAGATCCCGCCGCTCGACGAGCTCGGCGGCCGTCCCGCCGCCGCCCGCGTGATCACCGACGCCGGCCGGACCCTCGGCCGCGTCCTCGCCGACCTGGTCAACTGCCTCAACCCCGCCGCGATCATCATCGGCGGCGAGCTCGGCCAGGCCGGCACGCCCCTGGTGACGGGCGTCCGCGAGTCCATCGACCGCTACGCCCAGCCCGCGGTCGCCGACGCGGTCGAGATCACCGCCGGCACCCTCGGCGTCCGTGCCGAGCTCCACGGCGCCCTGGTCACCGCCGCCGAGAGCCGCCGCACCGTCGCCTGACGGCCGCGGACCGGAGGCCGTCGGCGCGGCCGCGGCCGGGGCGGCCCGCGACGTACGGAGGCAGGGGGCGCCGGCTCTCCTCGGCGCCCCCTGCTGGTGGGTGGGCCCGCCCGGCCCCGACAGTGGCCGGGGGTGGGGCCGGGCGGGAGTCGTGGTGGTGCGGCAGGGTCAGAGGCAGGTCTTCCAGGCCAGGTGGTAGACGGTGTTGATGTCGCCGTCGGTGGAGTCCATCGTCATGAAGCTGGTGGTCTTGCCGGTGTCGGACGTCCCGGCGTTGAGCCGCAGCTCGGTGTTGATGTTGAAGTTGCGGAGCTCGCCGCAGGGCGCGAAGACCAGGGCGGCCACGTCCACCGAGTCGGTGGCCTGCCAGCTGTCGTCCAGCGGGCCCTTGAACTGGTGGTTGCTGGAGGTGGTCTGCGGCGAGCCCTGGAAGTAGTAGTTGGCCTTCTGCGTGCCGACGGCGCCGCGCTCCAGGTGGGCGAAGCCGCGGTAGTCGGCGGAGGCGATGGCGTAGGTGAAGCCCTGTGGCACGTGCACGTTCAGGTTGAGCTGGCAGTTCTTGCGGAAGTCGGTCGGCTTGGAGCCGACGCCCACCTGCGCCAGGTAGTCGCTGTAGGTCACGGTGAAGGCAGTGTTGTCGGGGGAGACCGCGACGGCGGCCGTGCCGGCCGGACACCCGGAGCCGTTGACGGTGGCCACGTTGATCACGATCTTGTCCGGCGGCGGAGGGGTGGTCCACGGGCCGGTGGGCGCCGCGGCCGAGGCCGCGGGGGCGGCGACCAGCGAGGCGGCGGTGGCGCCGACGGCGACGAGCATGCGAACGATCAAGGCGTTTCCTTTCGATCGTGCACGGCCGCCGGGCGGGACTCCGTCCCGGCGGTCTGTCGCGTACATGTCACCATGACATCCGCCCCGCGTACAGAGGGGCGGCGAGGGCGCCG